>NZ_JBCAQT010000006.1:0-237282 GCF_038419845.1 Marinimicrobium sp. C2-29 | reverse complement strand
CGGCCACCACCACGTGTACCGGAACAGCGCCAGTCAAGGCGCTACGCGCCATGCCTGGCGCACGCATAAAAAACCCGGCTGCAGTGCAGCCGGGTTTCCGGATCGTCGCAAAAGCGAGGGTTTACAGCTTGCCGCTGTTCTCGCCCAGGTACTTGGCCACACCCTCGGGGGAAGCGTCCATACCCTTGTCGCCCTGCTGCCAACCGGCGGGGCACACTTCACCGTGCTCCTGGTGAAACGCCAGAGCGTCGACCATGCGCAGCATCTCGTCAACGTTGCGGCCCAGCGGCAGGTCGTTGACGATCTGGTGACGGACCAGGCCGTCTTCGTCGATCAGGAAAGAACCACGGAAGGCCACACCACCCTCGGACTCAACATCGTAGGCACGGCAGATTTCGTGCTTGACGTCGGCTGCCAGGGTGTAGCGAACCTGACCAATGCCGCCCTGGTCAACGGGGGTGTTGCGCCAGGCATTATGGGTGAACTGGGAGTCGATTGAGACGCCAATTACTTCCACATTGCGCTTTTTGAACTCATCGACGCGATGATCAAACGCAATCAGCTCTGACGGGCAGACAAAGGTGAAGTCCAGCGGGTAGAAAAACAGCACCGCTTTCTTGCCCTTGATCGCGGACTGAAGGTTGAATTCATCAACGATCTCACCGTTGCCCAGAACGGCAGCGGAAGTAAAATCGGGTGCGGGTTTACCTACTAATACGCCCATATACAATCTCCTGATTAGTGGACTTTGGGGTTAAATGAAAAAGTTCAGCCAAAAGGTCCCTCCCGGCCAGGTGAAAGCCGCGAAACCTCTCAGTCGTTAATAGCGAGGCCCTATGATACAGATAGAGCCCCGGCCCTCCTATTGATTTTATAAATGAACCTGACAGAAACAGGCTATATAGCTCAACACTATCGCTCAATTTTCATCCATAGCGACACGAATAGCAATTATTCTCAAAATTTATTGACACATATTCTCATTACCATTAAGATCCACAGTAAGTCAGGTCAAGTTGGAGCCATGCCCATGTACGTTTGTGTCTGTAAGGGTATTACCGATCATCAAATCAAAGACGCGGTCTATCAGGGCGCGACGTCAGTCGGTCGGTTGCGCAAGGCACTGGGTGTTGCCACTCAATGCGGCAAGTGCACCTGCCTGACACGTGAGATCATTGATGAGACCCTGCAACAGCGCGAGCCGGTCGAGACCATGCCCCTCTATTACGCCGTCGCCTGATCATCCGCACTCACGGAGCCCCTTGACGGCTCCGTGCTGATTGAAAATCAGACGCAAAAGCATTTATTTTCCCTTCTGCATCAAATACTTAGCTTACCCGAACCGCTTGACACCCCGCCCGGAGCGACCCACACTAGGACTTATATCCTCACCGAGTCAGTCAGTGGAGCACTCTATGAAAGGCGACGCCAAAGTTATTGAAATCCTCAACAAGGCCCTGGGTAATGAGCTGGTAGCCATTAACCAGTATTTTCTGCATGCCCGCATGTACAAGGATTGGGGGCTCAAAGCGCTTGCGGATCACGAATATGAAGAATCCATCGACGAAATGAAGCATGCCGACATGCTGATTGAGCGGATTCTGTTTCTGGAGGGGCTGCCCAACCTGCAGGATCTGGGGAAGTTGTTGATCGGAGAGAACACCCAGGAAATGCTGGCCTCAGACCTCAAGCTCGAGTTGCAGGGCATTCCCGATCTGCGCGACGGCATTGTTTACTGTGAATCCGTGCGCGACTTCGGCAGCCGAGACCTGCTGCAGACCATCCTGGAATCCGAAGAAGAGCATGTGGATTGGCTGGAAACCCAACTGTCACTGATCGACAAGGTAGGCATCCAGAATTACCTGCAGACCCAGATGGGAGGCGCCTGAGCGCCGCCCGAAAGACAATCAGTTGAGCAGGCCGACGACGCCCACGGAGTAGGCGCGGCCCTCTTCTGCACCGGACAGATGGCGGGTCTCAAGCGTTGAGCCCACCGCCAGGTCCTCGCGCAGATAGCGGGTGTCCCCGGTGCCCAGGTCGTAACTGATGGGCACGGGCCCGCTGAACCAGTAGGCGATCACATCGCCCCGCTCCACCCCCACACTGACCGGGAAGCTGATACGCTGACGCCCGGTTTCCTCGACAGTGAGCTCCATACTCTCCCAGATCACGACCCACTGGTCATCGACCGGTCGCAACACCTTGACCTTGAAGCTCGAGGTTTCCAGAAAGTGGGCTGCCACCCCGGTCAGGGTTCCGGCGTCGGGTATGGGATTGTCCAGATCCACCAGGGTGCGGGACTCTTCCACGCCGTTAGCGCGCTCGACCAGTTCGCCCCCGATATAGTCCAACAGATCGGCCTGGAGCAGAAACGACTGGTAGCTGTCGATCTGGGACTCGATAAAAGCGCGAATTGAGGAGCGCAGCTCAGAGGCATCCTGGGTGCGGGAGGACTTTTCCGTCTCCAGCACACCGATCAGCCGCTCGCGCTCGTCCAGCTGGTCCAGCAGACGCTGTTCACTGACCCGAAGCTCCGATATTTCGTCGCTGGCCTGCGAGAGGCGTCGCTCCAGCTCCTGATTGTCGTCGCGCAGCTCTTTGATATCGGGCTGGGCCACGCAACCGGCGAGCCCCACCAGCACTATAAGCACAATGGACATGTTTCGCATGGGCACTCCTTCATTGGTTGACTACTGCCGACCCGTATCTTACACCCGCACTGCCCCGGTCGGGCTATTTAATCTGAAAAGAGACCGATCCCAGTCGCTCACCGGCCATCATCAGGTCAAGCGCATAGCTACCCTCGGCAAAACCGGATACGGCACGCTCAATCCGGAAAAAGTTTTCCCCGGCCTCCTCCTGCACAATGACCGGTACCTGCGCAATCTGTACTTGCCGGGAACCATCGTGAAGAATTGCCTGAATCACCGTACTGGTCTGAGCAAAGTTGCGGAACCGGAAGCCGGCGTACAGCACCCGTCCCCCATCCAGGCTGGCCTCCTGGGGACTGTCGAGTGAGACCGGGGGCTCATGACTGACGCGCAACCGCTCTATCACCGGGTTTTGCGCAAGATCTTCCAGCTCGCTGTGTTGCACCGCCAGCGCCAGAAGCATCGGACTGCCGGGAAACCGCTCCCTTGCCGGTCGCAACAGCTCATCGGCGGCCTCCAGTTCGCCCTGCTGCAGCAGGCGCTCTATGCGCGCCGCCAGCTGATTGACCTCCTGCAGCTCAGCCGTCTGCTCCTGAACCGAAGGCGCTGCTTCTTCAGGCTCCGGAGTGCTCTCACGCTCACCAGTACTCTCGCCTTCCGGTTCCGCCGGAATTTCGGTCGCTGGCTCCACCGGAGATTCACTTTGCGCAGACGGCGGTTCAAACAGGTCCTCAGCCACCAGGGGAAACTCGGGCATTGCCCCGGCCCCGGAGGGGTCGCTGTCGGGCTCCTTCAGGGGCAGCGGAGCGGCCAATGCCGGATCGAAACCGGTCGCCGGCGGAGCCGGTTCGCCCCCGGCAAGACCGGCATCGGCCGCTATAGTCGCCGGTGTGGACTCGGGCTCACCACCACCTCTGAACGTTGCCCCATCGTTCCTCTCGGGCCCGGGTGCCTCCTCGGGGGAGGCCACAAAACCGGTCAGCCGCTCACTCATGGTTCCCCACTGCTCCAGCAGGGGCGCCTGATAGTAAAAAGCCGCGCCACCTACCGCCACCGCCAGCAGCAGAGCCACGCCCCAGGAGCGACGTTGCGGAGGCGCTTCCAGAGGATCACCCAGGTCCTCATCCCGCTCGGCAAACAGGGACTCCGGCTCGCTGGCCTCTTGCGCATTGCGCAACTCTTGAGCACTCCGCAACTCCGAGATCTCACCCAGGGCATCGTCGGGATTGTCCCCCATGACATCGCTATAGGCTGACCAGGCCTCGGGTGGGTGGTATTTGGTCGGGGTCTCGCCACTGATCTCATCGATCAGGGAGCGCTCGCCCGCCTGCTCAATCTCGGCCAGTTGCGGCTCGCTGAACGCGTCGATCGCCGCAATAAATTCAGCACCACTCTGAAAGCGATCGTCGGGGTTTTTGGCCAGAGCACGGTCAATCAACCCCTGAAAGTCGCTCAGGTGCGGAGGCAGGCGTGGGATGGTATCGGAAATGTGCATCACGCCCACGGAGACGGCCGAGTCGGAGTCGTAGGGAAGATAGCCCGTCAGCAGGAGAAAGGTGACGACACCCAGACTGTAAAGGTCCGAGCGCCCATCAACGGTGGCCCCCCGGGCCTGCTCCGGGCTCATGTAGTGAGGGGTGCCCACGGCCGTACCCGTCTGGGTCATACTGGAGGCGATATCGGCGATGCGGGCAATACCGAAGTCCATCAACACGGCCCGACCGTCCTCCGCGTGCAACATGATATTGTCGGGCTTCACGTCGCGGTGCACGCAACCTTTGCGCGCGGCGTAATCCAGGGCGCGGGCCACGTCTTTCACCGCTCGCAGGTTGTCGCTCAGGCTCAGCTCAAACCGCCGGTGTTTGAGGTCCCGTCCGGGGACATACTCCATGGACAGAAAGTGCAATCCGTTGTGCGTGCCAACGTCGTAGACCGTAACAATGTTGGGGTGCATCAGGCGGCTGACAATGCGCGCTTCGGTGAGAAAGCGCTCACTGAACGTGGAATCGCGGGAAATGCGGGGGTCGAGAACCTTGAGCGCCACCTCCCGCTCAAAGCTTTCCTGTATGGCCAGATACACCGTGGCCATACCGCCTTCTCCGAGAGTGTCGACTATTTTGTAACCGGGTATGTCCATGGGGTTCACGAATGACTGGGCCGGTAGCAACCGGCGCTCGCGCTGGATGAATGGAGGGGCTCTTAGCGCTCCTCGAGCATTTTTACCAGATTGCGAAAGGTTTCGCGATTCTCCTTATTGAGTCCCATCAGGATCTTGTGAGCTTCCAGGACCTTTTCCTTGACCTGATACTCCTCGGAGGTATCGGCGGGAAGCGGCTGAGCGGGCTCAAGCGGCGGCTCCAGATCTTTGACGATGGTGAAAATTTCATGGAAACCCATGGTCTGAAGCAAGCGGTTGATACTCTCATTGGTGGAATAAACCACCGGAGTGATGCCCCGCTGTTCGCGTCCCTGCAGTGCTATTTTGGCCATCAATCCCAGTGTCGTACTGTCAATGGCCTCGGCCTCGGACAGGTCAAACATGACTTCCGAGAAGTCGTCTCGGCTGAACATCGTGTCGATGAATTGATCAAAGGAAATGCACAGTGTCAGCCGAACATCACCGAGCATTTTGATGACGTAGACACCGTCGTGATCCGCTACCAGTATCTGACCGGGCCGCATGCGTGATTACCTCTTGATAATGGTCATGATGGCAATGTCATCGGGCGTTTCACTCACATCCTTTACTCCCAGGGCATTACAGAGACTGTCGAGACTGGTGGCATTGCGCCCCACCAACTCCAGCAGGTAGGCTTCTTTGTCCTGCAGCTCCCTGGGAGGCAGGATTTCCAGCACCCCATCGGAAAAACAGGCCAGCGAAAACTGCTCCGGTAGCTGTCGACTGTATACCTGCCAGTCGGGATGCGCAAAAATCCCGACCGGTTTGCCGCTGCCCTGCAGAAACTCGGCACCGGTATCCGTCACCAGAATCGGCATGGGCAAGTGTCCGGCCACCACATAACGCATTTCTCTGGTGTGAGTGTCTACCACTCCCACAAAGAAGGTCAAATGG
The DNA here is from genome assembly GCF_038419845.1 of Marinimicrobium sp. C2-29. Taxonomy (NCBI): domain Bacteria; kingdom Pseudomonadati; phylum Pseudomonadota; class Gammaproteobacteria; order Cellvibrionales; family Cellvibrionaceae; genus Marinimicrobium; species Marinimicrobium sp. C2-29. Next base: position 231,558 of record NZ_JBCAQT010000006.1, on the reverse strand, counting down.
TGATTGAGACGGGTTTCATTGAGTTCCTCGTTGATCTGCTGGAGCATGGTGTTCGCCCCCTGGTCGAACGAGGCCTCATCGCTGAACAGCCCTTCCTCGCGCACCATACGACTGACCAGGTGCTTCAACCAGATGGTCACAAATGCCGACGAGGCCCCGTGACCGGACACATCAGCCAGATAGAAAGCGAGATAGCGCTGCGTAATATAGGCGTAGTCGACAAAATCGCCACTCAGGTACAGCGAGGGCGCAATGTGATGCGAGGCCTGGTACCCCTGGGGTGTGCTCAGTGGAGCCGGTAGCAGGCGTTGCTGGACCTGACGTCCCGCCTGCTGGTCACGCTCAAGCACCCGCAGGTTCTCGCGCAAGCCCCGGTTGGCGTATTCCAGCTTCTCCCGATAGCGCTGGTTCTGTAGCAGCAGGTCCCGACGCTCAAGCGCCCGACTGACGGAGTGGACCAGCATTTCCATATCAACCAGGGGTTTGATCAGATAGTCGCTGGCACCGAGGCGCAGCGCCGACACCACATCCCCCATCACTCCGGCGCCGGAGATCACGATGACCGGCAGGTCGGGGGATTGTTCGTGCAGGGTCTTCAGCACCTGCAGCCCATCAAGCCCGGGCATGCGCAAGTCCGTAATCACCAGCTCCGGGCGCTGTTCGCGGCAGATTTCCAGCCCGGACGGGCCGTCGCTCGCCTCCAGCACCTCGAAGCCACTGTCTTCAAGATAGGCCACGATACTTTGGCGAACCGGGGCGTCGTCGTCGATGATCAGCAGTTTTCTGCTTACGTCGGTCATCTGAATTGGGGTCCGGCCGCCGGGAAAGTCGAAGGATGCATAAGGCGCAATACACTACTCCCTTATCCAAACACGCGCAAGCTGTTCAAAGTACGGATTTTAGACTAAGTTTAAGCTAAGATTGTGTCGCCTGCCGACCTTTATGATTGGCACATCAGGGTGGCATTGCAACAACCAGACAATACCGGGAGAGAGACACCATGACGGTTGATCGCGCCAAGCAAGAAAAGCGGGATTTTATCAGGATGAAGATCGATACGCCGCTCAGGGCCCAGATCAATGGCGAGGGAATTGCCGCTGAAGGCCTCTGCCACGAGCTTAGCGGCGGCGGCATGCAATTGGCCACCGAGCACAGTCTGGAGCCCGGCACAGAGGTTGAGGTGGCCATTTCATCCGAACATGGACAGAACCCCACCCTCCGCGCCAAGGCGCGCGTGATCCGCACCCGCGCCGATGCCAATATCTACCGGGTAGGGCTGGAGATTCTGGAAATCATACAGTGACGGGCGCTTGGGTGTACTGGAGGCCCCGGTGGGAACCCCAGGCCGGCGGGAGCCCTAGAAGGGATCGCCACCCTCGTCTTCGCCGAAATCACCGTATTCCGACATATCCATGTCAGTGCCAAACTCGTCTTCCACCTCGCCATCCTTGATCAGGTACTCCCGGCGCTGCAGGTACGCATCGCGGATAAAGGTGTAATGATCGCCGGTCAGGTGCTTCTCCAACTCCATCAACTGAGACCGTTGATTGATGTAGTACAGCGCCAGAATGCTGTTGCGCGTCCGGGTGTGTTTGACCTGAAACAGCGGGTCAGCCACCCAGTCGACCGGCATCGCCAGGGTGTCACGCACCGTGCTGGCCCCCAGAAAAGGAAGCACCAGGTAGGGTCCCCGATCAAAACCCCAGACGGCCAACGTCTGGCCAAAGTCCTCGTGATCGCCGTTCTCCAGCCCCACCTGCTTGGCGACATCGAACAGGCCACCGATACCCAGGGTAGAGTTGATCAAAAACCGGCCGGAATCATGCGCCGCAACGCCCGGCTTGCCCTGAAGCAGGCCATTGAGCGCACTGGGCACCTCAAGCACGTTATTGAAGAGATTGCGCACCCCGGTCTGCATGAACTCGGGGGTGACATAACGGTAGCCCTGGGTCACCGGCTTGAGCACGAAGCGGTCAGCCACCGTATTGAAGTTGTGGATACGCCGGTTGAAGTCTTCCCAGGGGTCTTCAAAATCATCATTCGAAAGGGCGGGAGCTGCCAACATCAACAGCAGACAGAGAGCGGGAGCCGTCGTCCATAATCGGATCACACTGGGGCTGGTCACAGAAAACACCTCGGTTCATCAATCGGATTGGGGCCTTCAGGCTCGGAGCGGCACCACCGCCAACCGGGCACCGGCAGGAAACACTCCCTTTAGTACGAACCAGTGTAACCGCCTCGCCTGCGCCAATCTGTAAAAATTTGTTAGGGGAGCCAATAGACAACCGGCCCGGGGGAGCGCCCCGGGCCGGTGTCGACGTGACTCCCCGTCGGGTCACCCACGCTACCTCAGAATGACAGGCTGATACCCGCACCCAGGTACTGGTCATCGCAGCCTTCACCGCCGCAACCAAAGTCATTGCGCTCATTGGTATAATAACCGAACAATTTGGCCCGGTCACTGAGCTTGTAGTCGGCTCCCAGACTCAGCTGCTCGCCGCCTCCGAAATTGACGTCCGAGCTACCGGCCTGCGCCTTGAACGACCACAGTTCGCTCGCCTCCCAGAGCACAGACATCAGCATACCGTCCTCATCAATCGCGCCGTCGTCGTAGCTCTCCACCAGTGCCCCGATGTGAACGTTGTTCAGCGAGTAGCGGGCCACCAGGCGGACCAGGTCGGCGCCCGGCTGCTGGACGTCCTGATCCAGCCCCACCGACAGATACAGGTTCTGGTCGTCGCTCTGGTAGTGACCGGCGGCCGAGATGCCGGCATCGACACCATCGACTTCGCTGGCGATATAGGCGACCGAGCCCGAGAAGTAATCCGCCACCCGGGGCGATTTGTACTGAACGATATTGTTGGCGCGCACATCACCCGCGAACAGGTAATTGATATCGCCTTCCAGATCATTGAACAGGTCGATCTTGCCCTGGGCCGATTTGACGGGGGTGTTCGCCTTGCCGGCCATGAGGGTGCCAAACTCGCCGCGCACGCCCACATAGATGTCGCGCTGGGTAAAGGTCTGGCCCCCACCCTCGCCGTCGTCAACAAAGGTCTGGTACTCGAACTGATAGATGGCCTCAAGCCCTTCGCCCAGCTCTTCGGAGCCCTTGACGCCCAGGCGGGACGCATTGCTTACCAGCTCCACTTTGCTGTCTCCCGTTTCATCGGCATGCTGGAGTGAGACATTCGCTTTGCCGTAGACCTGGACGTCGGCCAGACTCTGGAGCGGAAATATCGCGAAAGCCAGCAATGGCACGGAAAGTCGTTTCATGGAATATTCCTCTGTTTCAACGCAAGTTTCGGCGCTTGTGCACCCGTAAACGGGCGCAATTCTATCGCAAGACGCCCGGGTTATGTCCATTTCATGTCAGTAAAATGAAATTTTGGTGACAATAACCGCAGAAGATGACATTTTTGTGACAGGTGCATGACAAAATGAAAATTTTTGCGTTTTATCCGCCCCTTCGCGGTAACACGCGACAGGCAGGACACAGCTTCGCTTTTTTCCGGACAAACCGCTACAGTAATAGTATAAGCACAGAGGCGCCCGGGCTGGGCGCCTCTGTGCCGATTGACTTACGCTAAAAGCCAGCCTCCGTCGCACTCAACGGATCATTATGGAAACGTCGCTGAAAGTACTATTTGTCGAAGACTCCGAAGCCGACGCCGAGCTCACGACTGCCGAGCTGGTCAGAGGCGGGTTCCGGCCCGAAATCCACCGGGTCGAGACCCGCGACGAGCTGGAGTCCGCGCTCGAATCCTCCTGGGATCTGATCATCTGCGATTACCGGCTGCCGCGCTTCAGCGCCGAAGAGGCGTTGGCGACGCTCAAGCGCAGCGGGCAGGATATCCCCTTCATCATCACCTCGGGTGCGGTTCAGGCCGAACAGACCGTGAGTCTGCTCAAGCAGGGCGCGCACGACTTCATGGACAAGTTCGCTCTGGCGCGATTGATCCCGGCCATCGAGCGCGAACTGCGAGAGGCCGAAATCCGGCGCAAGCGGCGCAAAGCCGAGGAGCGGGTACGGGTTCTGTCTCGTGCCGTGGAGCAGAGCCCGGTCTCCGTGGTCATCACCGACCCGCAGGGCAACATCGAGTACGTCAACCCGCGGTTTGAACAGCTCACCGGCTATACCTTCAATGAGGCCTCCGGGCGCAATCTGGGCTTTACGCTTCTGGATCAGGAGAGCGCCAGCGCCATGGCCGAACTCTGGTCCACCGTAAGCAGCGGACGGGAGTGGAGTGGCGAGTTCTGCAGTGCCAAACGCGACGGGCAGCTGCTGTGGGAACAGGTCAGCGTATCGCCGCTGACCGATGCCGACGGCCAGATCACCCACTATGTGGTGATCAAGGAGGACGTGACGGTGCGCCGCAGCTATGAGGAGCAGCTGCTGCGCCAGGCGCACTACGACCAGTTGACCGGGCTCGCCAATCGGGTACTGATGCTTGACCGCCTCAACGTCGCCCTGGAAAGCGCCAACCGCAACCACCACAAATGTGCGCTGCTGGTCATCGACCTGGATCACTTCAAGAACGTCAACGACAGTCTGGGCCACAGCATTGGCGACAATCTGTTGAAGGAGTCGGCGGGACGCCTGACGGGCTGCATTCGCGGAGGCGACACTCTGGTTCGCATGGGGGGCGACGAATTTGTCGTAATCCTGCCCAAAATTGACACCGCGCGCGACGCCCAGCAGGTCGCCGAAAAGATCGTGCAGCAGTTCGAGCGCCCCTTCACCATCATCGGCAAGAACTACCGTGTGACCGCCAGCGTCGGCATTGCCTTTTACCCCGATGACGGCAAAAACCCTCACCTGGTGCTGCGCAACGCCGATCTGGCGATGTACAAGGCCAAAGACCTGGGCCGCAATCAGTACCACTTCTTTACCGAGGACATCAACCGCCAACTGATCGAGCGGCTGGAGCTGGAAGAGCGCCTGCGCCGCGTGGTCGAGCTCAATGAGCTGATGTTGCACTATCAGCCCATTTACGCGTTGGCTGATGGCCGGTTGGCCGGCTTTGAAGCCCTGGTGCGCTGGCGCCAGCCCGACGGCAGCCTCTGGGCACCCGGCCAGTTTATCGGGCTGGCCGAAGAGATCGGCATGATTCAGGCCATCGATACCTGGGTCATGCGCACAGCCTGCCGGGAAACGGCCCCCTGGTTGACCGCCAGCTCGGGGCGGCTGCGTCTGGCCCTGAACATATCCCCTCATCAATTGCAGGTCCCCGGTTTCAGTACCCAGGTCGAGGAGCAGTTGGCCGCCAATGGCATCTCGCCCGAGCAGCTTGAACTGGAAGTCACCGAGCGGGTTCTGGTCAACGACGCCTCGGAAACTCATGCCAACATCGAGGCGCTCTGTCGCCTGGGTGTCCGGCTCTCGATTGACGACTTCGGCACCGGCTACTCTTCACTGGGGTATCTGCAGAACTACCCCTTTCACACGCTCAAGATTGACCGGAGCTTTGTCTCCAATATCGGCGTCAATACCAATACGGCGCGGCTCATCGACACCATTATCACCATGGGGCACGGTCTCGGTATGGAGGTCGTGGGAGAGGGGATCGAATCCGACACCGAACGACAATTCCTGCGGGCGCACGGCTGTGACCTGGCTCAGGGCTACCTGTTCAGCCGCCCGGTCCCCCTGGAGCAGTTGCGGTTCAGCGTGGAGCAGGACCTGAAGCTGGTAGCCGAGGATGCGGCCGACCCGGGCCAATAAAAAAACTCCCGTGAAGACGGGAGCAAGGAAAGGATTCATTTATTGTTCAACGGCCACGGGATTACCCTCGTGAAATCACCCGCCAGCCCTGTCGGCGGGCCCATTGCTCCAACTCCCGGCCCCCACTGACAACGGTCGGCTGACCCACCGCTTCGAGCATCGGTCGATCCGACACATCGTCGCCGTAGGCGAAGCACAGCGCTGGCGCTACCTGGCGTGCCTGCAGGAAGCACCGGATCGCCTCGGCCTTCCCTTCACCGATCGTCTGGGGCGGATGGATCTCGCCCGTGTAAAGGCCTTTGCAGACTTCCAACTCGGTGGCGAGCACATGCTCGACACCGAGCTCTTCGGCAATGGGGTTGAGCAGGGCCGGAAAGGAGCCGGAGACAAATACAATCTCCCTCCCCAAGCGTTGATGCTCCCGCAGCTCGGCGAGCGGTCGAGGGTGATAGAAGGCCGCGCGGTTTTGCTTCTCCCGCCGCAGCCACTGTCGCCCGAGAGCCGCCACCTGCTCCGGCACCCGTCCGGCAAAGTGGCGATAGTAGAGACGGTTGAGAAGCTCCCAGGAGGCACCTGGGTGAAGGTGGCGACGCAGATCCTCACGATAGACGGACTCACCGTCGAGGTCACCAGTCTGCTCGTACCAGAAGTTCTGGAAACTGAGCATGCTTTTTACCGATATCAGAGTGTCATCGACATCGAAAAAGGCATAGCCCAAGGTCGTCGATAGCGGTTGCTGTGTGGTCGGATTCATAAGAACCTCCTTAAACACTTCCAAAAGGATAGCGACTGGATCAGTCGGGCCGAATCAGATGCTGTCAACATGCCTGACCCCTCCCTCAGCCGATTCATGCTGTGCCTGCCACTGCGCCTCAATGTGCTCCAGGTGGTTTCTCTGCGCTTTCTGGGCCAAAGACGACTCGCGTTTGCTGATACGGGTCCTGTCCATCGCCGAGAAGGAGAAGGTCATCAACGAGACCTCCATCCCGCACTGCTTGACCACCGCCTCCGTAAAAAAAGTCAGCCGACGCGGGTTGTCCATGTTCTGCTCCAGAATCCGGCACTCGACCCTGGCGGCCAGAGGAAAGGCAAAATTGTTGTACTTGACCGACATGTCGTTCAGCACAAAGGCGTAATCAATATCGTTGTCGGGCATGAAGTACTGCTCAACCACCGCCAACATCCCCTGGCGGGCCGCCTCAATCAGGATCATCCCCTGCACGTGCTGGCCGGTCTGATGGTCCTGCATCAGCTCGCCCTGTTCATCAATCAACAGGTGCACGGAGAAACACTCCGCGTTCAAGCGTTGAGGCGTGGAGACCAGGGTATTCTCGGGGCGCTGTTTGTGGGTGAGCGACGCCGGCGCCCGACTGGGGAGATCGTGCCAGAGGCTGAAATCAAAATAGCCCCGGTTGGGCGAACGGCCCGCCTCCTCCAGGAGTGATTGGATACTGGCGTCACTCAGCCCCTGACCGGGAACTAGAACGGTCTTTCCCTGGTTGGGCAGCAGCGGGATTGAAAGCGTCAACAGACCGCGCAGATTGGACAGCGTAATGGCGTCTTTGCCTTGAACATAAGAAGAAAACTTATCACCTACAACAAGCAGAATGCGATTGCTCATAAAACACCTCGATTAAAGTCAGATCAAAAGGAAAGCCCTGTGAGGCACACGCCCCCAGGCAAAAGAGGTCCTGCAAAAAAGCGTCCCTGGCAGGCCTCGGAAATGAAATTCCCGCTACCCGCCGATAGGCCCTCAGGGGGCCACCCGCCAATTCAAAAACCTAAATGACTGATTTAATGAGATGATTGGAATCCTTGTGTCGTCCAAGTAAACATGACGATTCTGGCAACAACCGCCAGGCAAGGCGCTCCTGTGCTAGCATTCAAAGACGCTACACACTCGACTCAAGGGGCCGGGTGTCAGAGCTGGTCAGATTTTAGTCAATTAACCGACGCTCTCTGTCGCTTAACGAACAAACCACCGATTATTGACGCTACAGAAAACCGACTTCCGGCCGCACTTAACAGTAAGTACACAGAGTTAAAGGGGAGACTTTTGAACACAACGCCACTTTTTTGTTTGACACGAGGGCTCCGCACGGCAGCCCTGATGCTGATGACCGCCCTGCCCCTGGCCGTTGCGCAGGCCCAGGAGCCGGAGGTGGAGTCACGGGAGCTGGCATTCATCACCATCGATGTCGCACCCTGGGCTTCAATCAACCCCGAAACCGGCAAACCCGAAGGCGCCTTTGTGGAAATCGTGCGTGAGCTGGAGCAGCGCACCGGGTTTCGCATTCACACCACCCTGACGCCCTTTGCCAGGGTCGATCGCGAACTGGAATCCGGTGATCACGACTGCACCATCCTGGTGCCACGCAGTAACACAATCGTGATCCCGGGGGCCGAAGTGGCGGACCACGATATCGGGGTCATCTCCCACCGAGAGAAACCCCTCGAAGAATACGGGGATCTGGAGGGCCAGCGTATTTCGCTGCTGCGGGGGTCGGCACTTTCTGAGCAGTTTGATCAGGACGAAAATTTCGAGCGTGTGTTCGAGACCGACTACCTGATAGCGCTGCGCAAGCTTGAGCGACACCGGGTCGACGGTATCGCCGGTGCCATTCCCACACTGCTATACTTGGCCGAGCTCAGCGGTATCAGTGACCAACTCGCCCCGCCCCTGAAATTGACCGATGTCCCTTTGACTTTTCAATGTTCACGCAACTCTGAACACCTGGAGGCGATGCCGGCCATCAACCGCGCCATTGAAGCGATGAAATCCGATGGCCGAATGCAGGCGATCACTGACGAATTTCATTTTTAATTCCTATGCCCGAGTTGCCGACACCACTGCGCTCCCTGCGGGCGCTCAAAACGCCGGGAATCGGTCAGCGCCTGCTGTTTCAGATCATCCTGTTCAGCTCCCTGATCACTCTGGTGGCAACCGCCTTCCAGCTGTACACCGACTACCAGCGGGACGTCGGCCTGATCAAGACGCGCATGGATGATATTGAAGGCAGTTATCTGGGCAGTATCAGTGCGAGCCTGTGGAATCTGGACATCCAGCAGCTGCAGCTTCAACTCGATGGTATTGCGCAGCTGCCCGACATCAAGTCTGTGACGGTGCAGGAGAGTCCGGAGAATGTCACCAGCCCCCTTCGAATCAGCCGGGGCAAAACCGGCGGCAATAACGTCATCACCCGCCACTACCCGATTGTCCACCATCTGTCTTCCGGCTCGCGCCAGATCGGGACCCTCACAGTGCAGGCGTCGCTGTCGCAGGTCTACGCCCGGTTACAGGAGAAAGTGGTGGTCATATTGCTGAGCCAGGGGGTAAAAACCTTTCTGGTATCGCTGTTTATCCTCTACATTGTCTACCGGATGATCACAGCGCACCTGGCCCGAATCTCGGAGCGCGTCAGCCGGTTCGAAATCAGCCAACCGCAGCCGCCCCTGACGTTGGACCGCTCGCCTCCAGAGCAGCCTGATGAGCTGGATCATGTGGTCAACGCCTTCAACACCCTGAGCCGGAACCTGCGTCAGGCCTATGAGCATATGCAGGAAGTCAACCAGGCCCTGGCACAGGACATTATTGCCCGCCGTCAGGCCGAGGAGGAGGTCAAGCATCTCAACGCGGTACTGGAGCAGCGGGTACGGCAGCGCACCGCGGAGCTGGAGGCCGCCAACCGCGAGCTGGCCAGTTTCTGCTACTCGGTGTCCCATGACCTGCGCGCGCCCCTGCGCCGCATCGAGGGTTTCAGGCGCATCCTGAACGACAGCTATCACACCAAGCTGGACGATAAAGGGCGACACTACCTGGACCGGATCGCCGCCGGCACCCGGGAGATGGCCGACATGATCGACAGCTTCCTGCGACTGTCCCGGGCGACTCAGGGAGAACTCAATGTCGAGATTGTAGATTTATCCGCCAGTGTCCAGCGAATTTTCGCCGAGTATCGCGAACGCGACCCGCACCGGAAGGTTGAGCTTGTCATCAACGACGGCATCAGCGCACCGGTTGATCGGCACTTGTTCAATATGCTACTGAGTAACCTGCTGGATAACGCCTGGAAGTATTCGGAGCATTGTGACCACGCGGTCATCCGCTTCGGATTCAAGGAGGAGGATGGGGAGCGCATCTACTACCTCGCCGATAACGGGGATGGCTTTGACATGCAGTATGCCGACCGGTTGTTTGCCCCCTTCAGCCGCCTGCATAGTCACTCGGAATTTGACGGCGTCGGTATCGGACTGGCGACCGTTCAGCGTATTATCAACAGACACGGTGGTCGAATCTGGGCGGAATCCCGCCCTGGAGAAGGGGCCATTTTTTACTTCACCCTTTGGGAGAGGAACACGGACCGTGAGCAGGGAAACCATCTTGTTGGTCGAGGACAACCCGGATGAGGCGGAACTGGCTTTACTCGGTTTTGGTGAAATTGACGGTGACTACGATATTCAGCTGGTCCCCAACGGGGAGGAGGCGCTGGATTTCCTGTTCGCCCGAGGTCAGCATGCCGATCGGCCCAGGGAGCGCAAGCCGGATCTGGTGATCCTGGACATCGACCTGCCCAGAGTCAACGGCTTTGAGGTGCTCAAACAGCTGCGCCAGGATCCCGAGTACCGGTATACCCCGGTGGTTATTCTGACCACCTCGGACGAGCAGTCCGACATCCTTCGGGGGTATCAGCTCGGGGTCAACAGCTATCTGTGCAAGCCGGTGGACTTCGAGAGCTTTGCCGACCTGTTGCAGCAGGTCAGCCGCTATTGGCTGAAATCCAACACCTTTCCCAAAGACGGTCCCTCATGATGAGCGCCCTCAGCTCGCCTGAAACTCCTGCCACTGCCGGTTGAGCCGCTTGTCGGAAACCGGCACCCGGGTCTTGAGCGTCTGCGCAAACAGCGAGACCCGGAATTCCTCCAGACTCCAGCGATAGTGTCGCAACACCTCGCTGCGCGCCAGCGTGGGTGTGCCCGGCTCGTCCAGATAGGACTGCAGACGCTCCCAGTGCGGCGCGATTTCCTCCAGCAGGCGCCGGTCTTTGAGCGGGTCCAGCGGCGCCTTTTCCAGACGGATTTCCAACGCCTGAAGGTAGCGTGGGTACTGGCGCAACCACTCTTCCGGTGTCTGGTAGACCATACCCGAAAAGAACAGGTAATCGAGCTGGGTGCGAATATCGCTGAGGGTAAACGCCAGGGGTAACTGGGTGCGCAGCTGCTTCAGCTGCTTGCGGATCCCGACCAGCTGTTTGAAGCTGGTCGCCAGCACCGCCGCCAGATCCTGGGCCTTGGCCACCAGCCCTTCGCGCACCTGCGCGTTGAGCGGCTTGAACTCGCTCTCGGTGCGCGGCAGGGTTTCGATCCACTGGGCCGCCGCCGCGAGCAGGATGTCATCCACCACCGCTGCCCGCTTGCCCATCTCGGCGACCGAGAGCGCCAGCTCATCGCGTTTGAGCAGCTCCTTGTGCAGATACTTGGTGGCCTGGGCGTTTTCCAGCAAGAGTAACCGGGCCAGTCCCCGGCGGGTCTGATGCTCGGCGTCGGCGGCTTCATCGAGCACCACCAGTGAGACCGAATCGCCCCGATCCTCCAGGGCCGGATAGGCCCGGATGTCGATCCCCCCGCGCTTGAGCCGGACCTGCTCGGGCAGCTCACCGAAGTCCCACTGGGTGATGCCATCGCGCTCAATCCCCACGGCGGCGGATTGAATGTTCTCCTGGGCCTGCTCCCGGTAGCGGTCGCGCAACTCACTGAGATCGCGCCCGCGGGCGATGCAGCGACCGCGCTCATCCAGCACCTGGATGTTGATCCGGTAGAAGTCATCAATCCGGGTCTCATCCCAGGCCTCGGCCGGCACCTCCACCAGGGTCTGGCGCTTGAGCTGATGGGCCAGCGCCTCGGTCAGTGGGGTATTGTCGGGGGTCATGCCGGCCAGGGCGCGGTCGACCACATCGGGTACCGGCACAAAGTGTTTGCGCCACTGTTTGGGCAGACTCTTGATCAGGTTGATGCATTTGTCCCGCAGCAGGCCCGGCACCAGCCACTCCAGCCGCTTCTCCGGTACCTGGTGCAGCAGGCTGACCGGCACCTTCAGGTTGACGCCATCATCCTCACTGCCGGGCTCAAACTGGTATTTCAGCGGGAAGGCCGTACCGCGCCATTCCAGCTCATCCGGAAATTGCGCTTCGGTCACCTCACCCGCCTCGCGCTGCATCAGCTGCTCGCGCCCGATAAACAGCAGACGCGGGTTGTCGTTCTCGGCCTCCTGACGCCATTTTTCAAAGCTTCCCCGGCTGACCACCGACTCGGGGATACGCTCATCGTAAAACTCGTACAGCGCCTGGTCGTCCGCGAGGATATCCCGCCGACGGCTCTTGGCTTCCAGCTCATCCAGATCGGCAATCAGTTTCTGATTGTGGGTGAAAAACGCCGGGGGCTTGCCGCGCGCCTGTTTGCGAGCGTAGCGCCCCTCCACCAGCGCCGAGCGGATGAACACCTCCCGGCAGGCCACCGGATCGAGATCGGTGTAATCCACCCGCTGTTTCTCGACCAACACCAGCCCGTAGAGCGTGACTTTTTCAAACGCTTTGACCCGGCCGCTACGGGGGTCGTAATGCGGCTCAAAATGATGCCGTTTGACCAGATGACCGGCGGCCGACAGGGCCCACTGCGGATCGATCTTCGCCACCGTGTGGGCGTAGAGTTTGGAGGTCTCCAGCAACTCGGCCGCGACAATCCATTTGGGGGTTTTCTTGAACTGGGACGAACCGGGGAAAATATTGAACTTGCGGTTGCGCGCGCCCAGGTATTCCCGATCCTCGATATTGAAACCCAGATTCCCCAGCAGCCCGGTTACCAGCGCCCGATGCACCGGCTCGTACTCGGCGGCCTCGGCGTTTTCCTTGAGCTTCAGGTCGCGCAGACTCAGCTTCAACTGATGGTGAATGTCGCGCCACTCGCGCCAGCGCCGGTAGTTCAGAAACTCTTTTTTGCACTGCTTGCGCATCTGGTTCTGCGACAGGTCCTGACGCAGCTGCTCGAAATAGTCCCAGAGTTTGACGAAACCCAGAAAGTCCGACTGCTCGTGCCAGAAGCGCCGATGCATCTGATCCGCCGCCTGCTGTTTGTCCGCCGGCCGCTCGCGCGGGTCCTGTACCGACAGAGCGCTGGTGATGATCAGCAGCTCACGCAGGCTTTCGTGCTCCTGCCCCGCGAGCAACATGCGCCCCAGGCGCGGATCCAGCGGCAGGCGGGTCAGTTGCTTGCCCGTGGGCGTCAGCCGTCCTTTGGGATTGACCGCCTGCAGTTCCTCCAGCAGCTTGAAGCCGTCATTGATCAGGCGCCCATCGGGCGGGTCAATAAAGGGAAACTTGTGAATATCGCCCATGCGCAACTGCAGCATCTGCAGGATCACGGCGCCGAGGTTGGTGCGCAGGATTTCGGCATCGGTAAACTCGGGCCGGGCGAGAAAGTCCTCCTCGCTGTAGAGCCGGATGCAGATGCCTTCGGCAATACGCCCGCAGCGCCCTTTGCGCTGGTTGGCGCTGGCCTGGGAGATGGGCTCGACGGGCAGGCGCTGGACCTTGGTACGATAGCTGTAGCGGCTCAGGCGGGCATAGCCCGGGTCGATCACATAGCGGATGCCGGGCACGGTGATGGAGGTTTCCGCCACATTGGTGGCCAGCACCACACGCCGGCCCTTATGGGGGGCGAACACTTTCTGCTGCTCGGCCATACTCAGGCGGGCGTAGAACGGCAGCACCTCCAGGTGGCGGAAACCGGCCTGGCGGATGCTGCGGGCGGCCTCCCGAATCTCCCGTTCCCCACTTAAAAAGACCAGTATATCGCCGCCGCGCGGGGTCCCACCTTTATCCTTGCCCAGACCGCGCTCATGCTCTTCAATCTCGGCGATGGCGTCCAGCACTGGCTGATAGGTATCGTCGCTGTCACTGTCGCTATCGAGCGGCGGCCGATACCAGACATCCACCGGATAGGTGCGCCCGGACACTTCGATGATCGGGGCATCGTTGAAGTGTTGGGAGAAACGCTCCAGGTCGATGGTGGCGGAGGTGATGATGACTTTCAGGTCCGGGCGTTTGGGCAGGAGCTGCTTCAGGTAGCCCAGCAAAAAATCGATATTGAGGCTGCGCTCGTGGGCCTCATCGATGATGAGGGTATCGTAACGGTTGAGAAACCGGTCGTTCTGGATTTCGGCCAGCAGGATACCGTCGGTCATCACTTTGACCAGGGTGTCGTCGCTGGTCTGGTCGCTGAAGCGCACCTGGGAGCCCACCAGGCCCCCGAGGGGGCTGTCGAGCTCCTCGGCGATCCGCCCTGCCACCGTCTGCGCCGCCACCCGACGCGGCTGGGTGTGGCCGATCAATCCGCTCACGCCCCGGCCCAGCTCCAGGCAGATTTTGGGCAGCTGGGTGGTTTTGCCCGAACCGGTCTCACCGGCGAGCACCACGACCTGATTGTCGCGGATCTGCTCGGCAATCTCTTCGCGCTTGTCGCTGATGGGCAGGTCGGGGTAGGCAATGGAGCTTGGCAGTTTCTGTTCGCGCTGGGCAAATTGCTCTTGAGAACGCTGCCACTGCTGTAGCCATTTGGCCTGATCTTTTTCCACCGGTTTGCCGGCCTTGATCCGCTCCTGCAGCGCTTCCCACCCTTTTGTCAGGCGAAACCGGTCCAGGCTCAGGACCCGGCTCAGGTCGAGCGATGGCGGCAGTTCGGTGGCGGTCGCGGTGGCGGTATCGGATTCAGACATTTGAGCTCTCTTGGTTGAGCGCCGCATGATAGCAGAGGGAGGGGTTGGTTCGCAGGGGCTCGGCAGGGGTGTAGGTAGCGTCTTGTCTTGAATACCGTGAGTGGTTGCATCACGTCCGGCCCGCTCAGGGGTAGGGTCTTCCCGGACACGGCGTGAACCCCTCCCTGGGGCCTCTCCACTGACATCCTGTCAGTGACGGTCCGGGAAGACCCTACCCCAGATCGGTCCTCCGCACCCTGTAGAATCTGACGAGCAAGCCCGTAGGGCGAATAAGCGTCAAGCGCATCCGCCACAGAGCGTATCAATTTCCAACAATATCTCTGGAGATACCGGTTCTACAAGGCTCGTAGGACCGATTTGGGGTGGACTTGAAGCAATCACCGAACCGCTTTCAAGCAATTTACTCCAACAAACTACGCAGCATCCAGGCGGTTTTTTCGTGCAGCTGGATGCGTTGGGTCAGCAGGTCGGCCGTGGCTTCGTCGCTGGCCGCTTCCACTGCGGGGAACAGGGAACGGGCCGTGCGGACCACTGCCTCGTGACCTTCCACCGACAGCCGGATCATATCGGTTGCCTTGGGAACGCCCGGCTCCTCTTTGATACTGCTCAACTCCGCAAACTCCTTGTAAGTGCCCGGCGCCGGAAAACCGATGGAACGGATACGCTCGGCAATCACATCCACCGCTTCGGCCAGCTCCGTGTAATGCTCCTCAAACATGATGTGAAGCGTCTGGAACATCGGGCCGGTCACATTCCAATGGAAGTTGTGCGTTTTCAGATACAGAGTGTAACTGTCCGCCAGGAGGCGCGAGAGCCCCTCGGCAATCTGTTGACGATCACTCTGCTTAATACCGATATCAATATCCATTAACGTGCTCCTGAAATTAAGAGTAACAACATTACGTAGCGGTATATTGCCTCGATACGACCGCTTTTCAAGAGCGGTTCACCGGAGTGCTTTCCTATCGCCTCCATAGCGAAGCGCAATCACCCTCAGCGCTTATCCGGTGAATCATCGTCATAGGTGTTGGCCTCATCGTCATCCGACAGCGGAAACAGGGGTTCATCCTCATCGGACTCCAGGTTTTTCGCCTGGGCCTTTTTATCGGGAGCCGGTTCGGGCTCGCCGGCCAGCCCGACTTCCGGCTCGGACTCGATCTGCTGCATGGGTGGAATATCAATCGCCTCTTCGACTTCATCCTCGTCCACGGAGTCGCTAACCTTCCCGCCCATGATCACCCGATAACCGACATAGGCCACCACCAGAAGCAGACTGTTGGCGAGAATCAGGCTGGCGTAAAGCAGCGCCGGATGCACACTCTCTTCGGGCTCGGTCGCTTCAGCCGGTTGAGGGGGCGACGCTTCCGGCTCCGGCTGACGTTCCAGACGAACCTCCGAGGCCGGTTTCTCGCTCTGCTCGCCCTCGCGCGCACTTGCGGCCGCCAGCTCGCGCTCATCCAACTCCGAGCGCACCTGCGACAGTTCGTCTTCAAACGGCGCCGGCTGAGGATCGTCCGGCTCCGGATAGCTGAAGTACTGGGTGGGCAGCTTTTCTTCAAAGCGCACTCCCCCGGTTGTCTCCCCACTCGCCTGCAGGCCGATGCGATAATTGGCCTGCTGTTCGGGCGTAATCACTTTGTGCCAGACGCCGGGTTCCGGGCTGTCC
The DNA here is from genome assembly GCF_038419845.1 of Marinimicrobium sp. C2-29. Classification (NCBI taxonomy): domain Bacteria; kingdom Pseudomonadati; phylum Pseudomonadota; class Gammaproteobacteria; order Cellvibrionales; family Cellvibrionaceae; genus Marinimicrobium; species Marinimicrobium sp. C2-29. The sequence goes on along the minus strand of NZ_JBCAQT010000006.1, from coordinate 215,400 downwards.
ATCGGCTCCACAGAGGAAAATCCCCCCGAATGGCGCAGGTGAGCCACCACATCGGTACGCTCAATATTGACTGACTCCCGGGCGGTCACGCTCAAGTGCCATTGCACTTCTCCCGCCGTCTCGCCTTCCGTTTCACCTTCCGCGCGCTGCTTGTTCAACTGCACTGAAAACTGCGAGGCCACCGCCAGCCGATGACTGAACAGCCGCTCAAAAGTCCGGCCATCCACAGTCAGCTCCAGTTGATACTCTCCCGGGCTTCTGGGAGCGGGGAGGTTCATTCGGTAGCGCCCCTCGTCGGGCGGTTCGTGCTCCCAGCGCAAGGCCCGCGGAGCTTCCGCTGAAGGACTGCGAAGCTGCACGTCGATGTCCAGAAGTGACAGCAGCTCCGGATCGGACAGGCGCCCATTTTCATCCCGCAGATGGAACGCCAGCGACAGCGGCTGGCCGACGGCGACGTTGTTGGGCAGGGGCTCCACCACCAGCTGCAGATTGCTGACCACCGTCAGCCGGCTGCGCGGCTGCAACTCGGTATCCAGCGACCATCGGCCGACTTCAGGTCCCTTGATGGTCACCAGATCGTAGTGCTCGGTGTGGTGCCAGTTGAGGTTCGGGGCGCTGACATCCCGTTGATAGGACCGGCCGTCGGGGTCGGTCAACACGGCGGCGGGCTGATCTTCGTCGCGCCGGATGAGAGCGGTAAACTCCTCAACGCTGTCGTCCACCAGGAACTCGCCCTCCTCAATGGGGAGGCGTTCGGCGGGGACCGTCTGCTGGAAAATCCGCAAAAGGCTGTCCATCAGCTCATCGGCATTGCGCGCCCGACTGAACATGCCATCGGAGGCCTGTGCCATCTCCCGCAGCAGCGCTTCATCCGCTTCATCGGACAGAGCGATGGTGTGCACCCGATAGCCACTGGCCTTGAGCCCGGGAACCAGCTCATTGATGACCCGCGCCTGTTCCCGGCGGTTGACCTCCTGGTCGGGGCTGACATCCACGACACCATCGGTCAGCAGAATGATGTCGGCCGGCCGATTGGGATCAAGCCGATCGCGATCATAGGCGGCCCGCTCCAGAGCGGCACCGATATTGGTGTACAGAGCCACGGAATTGACCGCGTCGACCTCGCCCTGGGCCCGGGCTCGCCAGGCGTCATCGACGCGGGCGTGAGGAATCAGCTCATTGACCTGTTGGCCGAAGGTCCAGACTCCCGCCCGGCTATCGGAGGGCAGCAGGCGCACCAACAGGGAAAGGGCCGGACGTCGGAGGTTGTCGGGATCGGTGCGGCGCATACTGCCGGAAATATCGATCACCAGCCGGATATCGGCCTGATCGGGGGTGCGGGGTTGGGCGCTCCCGGTATTCTGTGCGCCGGCGGCTTCCTGAGCCAGAGCGGGACTCAGCGCGACCCACAGCACAAACCAGATCAGTGTCAGGCCGCAAGCGCGCATGCTCATCCTCCTACGCCAGCAGCTCCGTGGCGCGCCGGCCCTTTTCGGTCAGATACCAGCGCACGCCCTTGCGGGTATTGAGTTTACCCGCGAGTTGGCGATTGACCAGCACATTGAGGGACTTCTGCAGGGTGGTTTCATCAGCTTCCGCCTCCCGGCAGAGTCCGGCCATGGAGCGGTAGATGTGACGACCGACACCCAGGGTTTTGAGCACCTTGCTGGAGGCAATGTCCAGCTCTTCATTCGGGTCCATGGGGCCGGCGTTATCGTCGACATCCACCTCCTGCTCGGTTTCGGTATCGAGCAGCGGTACCAGCTCTTCCTGCATGACGCGCAGTTCATGCTGCATTTCTTCCACTTTCTGACGGGCGACCTGGGCCTCGCGCAGAATGCGCTTGGGCGTGCTGGTCAGAACCAGCCGCGACGCGATCGCCACAATCAGGCAGAAGCCGGTGTAGATCAGCAGGCGCGAGGGATCACTCTGGATTTCAACAATCAGATCGCTCTGGACAAAAAACAGAATGACCGGCACCAGAAAGGCCGCGCCGATCCCAAGCACGATGCAGCGCGGCAACGCGGCCTCGTCTTCTCGCTCCTGGGTCATCTGGTAGTAGTTGATCAAGCCGCCGAAAACCCCGGCAATGCTCATCACGGCCGCCAGAATGAAGATATGATTCGCCATGCATTTCTCCCGTCGCGACGTCAGGACGGAGCCCGGACGCCAAGATTCAGTCTAATAACGTTTATTGTCATAACACAGGGTTTAAGCCTGCGTTTTAATTACCATCAGTTATAGCAGCTTTGCCGGTTTTGTCTAATCGGCGGCTGGCCGCACGCTCATTGACGGCGCTGCAGCCGGGGGTGAACCACCAGTTGGTAGACCAGAGAAAGCACAAGTGCCAACAACCAGGTCCCGAGCAGCAGCAGTCCGGCACGCGAGGCGTTGCCCAGCGTCTCAAACAGGCCATCGAGCACCAGCACAAACAGCGCGGGCGCCAGAAAGGTGGTCTCCTCCACCGCCATACCGGCAGGCGTCAGCAGCAACACCGCGACCGAAACGATAAGCAGGTGGCTCCATTCGCGCCGCAGTGAGCGCGTGATACGCCAGGTGACAATAACCAGCCCCAGCGCCCCGATAACATAGGCCAGCCAGGCCAAAAGTGTTCCTGTCAGCATGCGTGAGCCTGCCTCCCCATTTGATCAAACCCAGTGAACTTAAACCCAATGAACTTAAACCCAGTGAAATTACACCCGATGAACTCACACCCAATGAACAATGCAGTCTTCCCAGTCTTCTTCTGCCACTTCGGCTTCCGAGACCGTGCGGCCCCGGGCGGAAATACCGGCGCGATGCACACTGGCCGGGTCGCCGGAGCGCAGGGGGTGCCAGTCGGGCAGCGGATTGCCCTCGGCCAGCAGCCGATAGGCGCAGGTGTCGGGCAACCAGTGAAATTCGGCCACATCTTCGGGCCGCAATACAATACAGTCAGGAACCAGCCGCTGTCGCTCAGCGTAGGCCTGGCAGCGACAGTTGTTGTCATCAAGATAGCGGCAGGCCACATTAGTGTAGTGGATATCGCCGCTGTCCTCATCTTCAAGTTTGTGCAGGCAGCATTTGCCGCAGCCGTCACACAGGGACTCCCACTCGGAAGCGCTCATCTGCTCGAGCGATTTGACCTCCCAGAAAGCCGCCACGCCTCAGCGTCCCAGCTTGGTGTTGTGGGTGCCGATACGCTCGGCCTCGGCTTCCAGCTCCGGTCGCGGCGGCATCTGGAGGTAGTAGCCGGGATCCTCGAGACAGGCCAGAATCCGCTCGGTACTGACCCGGGCGAGCTTGCGCTCGGGCGTCAGCGCCAGAACCATGGCCGTCTGCGGCCGGCCAAAGCGTTTGAGCAGCGCCTCGGGTACCCGCTCCAGGCCCTCTTCACGCTTGACGTAAAGGTACATACCCTCTTCTTTCGGGCTGCGGAAAATCTCGCACAGAACCGTCATGCCTCGCCCTCCGGATCGACTTCCAACCGGCGACGCTCGGCCTCGGCGACCGCCAACAGCCCTTCACCCAACAGCGCGTAGCGCCAACCTTTGAGACGCTCGGGCAACTGATGGTCATCGCCGTTCAGGCCGGAGCGGACGATGGCTTCGTACTCGCGCTTGCGCACCAGCAACTCGGGCGGCAACTCCAGCTCCTCGGCCAGCTCGCGCACATGGCGCTTGAGCGCTTTCATCATCGGCGCTTCGGCCCGGCCCAACGGTGGCGGCAAACGCTCCGGCCAGAGCTCCTCGGGCTCTTCCCGTCCCGCCCGGATTTCGGCCAGCAGCGCTTCGCCGTCATCGGCCTGGGTGCGGGCGGGGACTTCTTTCAGTTTCTGCAGCTGCCCCAGGTCCGCGGGCTGGCTGCGCGCCAGCTCCCAGAGGCCGGCCTCCTTGATCAGGCGATTGCGCGGTCGATCCCGTTCCCGGGCCCGGGTTTCGCGCCAGGCACAGAGCCGACGCAGCACCGCCAATTCGCGCCGGTGCAGCTTCCAGGCCGAGCCCAGCTTGAGATAGTATTCGTTCGGCTCCAGGCTTTTTTTGGCATTGGCCACCAGCTCGGCGCAGTCGGCCCTGACCCATTCCAGACGCTCGCTCTCGCGCAGCGTCTGCAGCAATTTGCCGTACACCACCAGCATATGGGCCACATCCAGAGCGGCGTATTTTTTCTGGGCCACGGATAGCGGCCGCTGAAGCCAGTCGGATCGGGTTTCGCCTTTGGGTATCTCGACGCCCAGTACCGCTTTTACCAGGCCAGCATAGCCGATGGAAAAACCGTATCCGGCAAAGGCAGCGCCAATCTGGGTGTCGAACACTGGCGCGGGCACCACTCCCAGCCAGCGTTGAAAGACTTCCAGATCTTCCGAGCAGGCGTGCAGTACCTTGGTCACGCCTGGCTCGGCAAACAGCTGACGCAGCGGCTCCAGATCTTCGATCGCCAGCGGATCAATCAGGTAGCAGCCCTGACCGTCGCCGATCTGCAGCAGGGCGGCAATGGGGTAGAAGGTTTCCGAGCGCATGAATTCGGTGTCGACGGCGATGGAACCCTGTTCGCGCCAGCGCTCACAGAGCGTCGCCAGCTGCGCATCGTCGTCAATCCAGATGGGGTCAGTGGGGATGGTAGCCATAAGATCCTAAAACACTTTGCGGCTGGAGAAGGCGTGGGCCAGGGTGCCGCCGTCGACGTATTCGAGCTCGCCCCCCAGCGGCACGCCATGGGCAATGCGCGACACGGTCACGCCCAGTTTGCGCGCGCGCTCACTGATATAAAAGGCGGTGGTCTCCCCCTCCATGGTGGGATTGGTGGCCAGGATCACTTCCCTGACGTCACCTTCCTGCAGCTGGTGCTCGAGCTGATCGATGCCGATCTCCGCCGGGCCGATGCCGTCGATGGGCGAGAGCCTGCCGAGGAGCACAAAATACTTACCCTGGTAACCGCCCGCCTGCTCGATGGCGATGACATCCGCCGGGGTTTCCACCACACACAGAATGGAGCCATCCCGGCGCGGATTGCTGCAGATACCACACACTGTCTGCTCGGTGAGTGTGCGGCAGCGCTGACAGCGACCCACGCCCTCGATCGCTTTGTCGAGACTGCGGGCCAGACGCGCGGCGCCCTCCCGGTCGTGCTCGAGCAGATGCAACACCATCCGCTGGGCCGACTTGGGGCCCACGCCCGGCAGGCAGCGAAGCGCCGATATCAGATCATCAATCAGGGGACTGAACATAGACTGGCCGTTGCGCGCGTTCAGAACGGCATCTTGAAATCGGGGGGAATGCCCATGCCCGCGGCCATACCGGACATTTTTTCCTTGCTGTTGGCTTCGACCTTGCGCACCGCATCGTTGACGGCCGCCGCCAGCAGGTCTTCAAGCACTTCCTTTTCTTCGCTCATCAGGCTGTCATCAATATTGACGTTGCGCACGTCGTGCCGACCGGTCATGGTGACCGCGACCAGTCCCGCGCCGGCTTCACCGGTCACCTCTGTCTGCGCCAGCTCTTCCTGAACTTTCTGCATGTTGGCCTGCATTTCCTGGGCCTGCTTCATCATATCGCCCAAACCTTTCATATCACACCTCTGTATTGGCTGTGCCCGACTTTCAGTTGAGGGGCTGTACGGTCTCTTCGCGCAGGGTTGCGCCGAAGTGTTCGACCAGTTGTTGTACGATGGGGTCGCTTTTCATGGCTTCAAGCGCCTCGGCCCGACTTTCGGCTTTCAGCCGCAACGCCTGGGCGGCCGGGGTCTCGCCCTCGACCTGCCCGGGCTGGATGCGCACCCGAACCGGCTCGCCAAAATAGTCACTCAGCACATCGGCCAGGCGCTGCTGTTGACCCTCGTCGTAAATCGCACTGTGGCTCTCGTCCAGCACAAAATTCAGTTCGTTTTCCTGCCGCCCGACCAACACGCAGTTGGCCGCTGTGCTCTGCAAGAGCCCGCCGGCATCCAGGCCCAGATAGACCTGCGCCCAGTTGCCCGGTTGACACTCTGCCAGAGGGACCTTCGCAACGGAAGCGCGCGGGCGTTTGGCGGGCGCTTGCTCGGTGGCCGGCTCGGGCTCTGGCGCCGGCGGTTGAGTACCGGCCGCAGGACGAGCGGGGGCTTCGGGCCTCGGTGCAGGAGCCTGCGGCTGGGGAGTGGGTGCCTCTGGTACCCGGTCAGATGCCTGAGACCACTCCTGATAAGGCCCGTCAAAAGGCGGCGCCTCCCGGTCATGGGCCGGCGGATCAACGGGGGCCGACCCGGCGGACTCGAGCGCTGGTTCCGGTTGGGACGTTTGAGCCTGAGACAAAGGTTCAGGTGATGGCTCCGACGAGGGTTCTGCAGAAGCCTCCGGCGCCGGCTCGGGCGCGGAGACCGGCTCAGTTGACGGCTTTTTTGCGTCGTCGGTCAGCTCCCCGGCCGGCGCGGCCGCGTTCTCACTGTTTGAGTCTGGGGCGCTATCGGCGCCTGAGACTGAACCGGATTCTCTAGGCTCTACCGGTTCGGCAGGCTCGGGAATCTGGTTGGCCAGCCGCTGGGCCGGGCTGTCAGGTGCTGATTCCGACGCCTTGTTGCCGGCTCCGGGCAGCGGTTGCTTGGGAGGTTCCACCAGGCCCTGGGGCTTGAACGCGAGCATGCGCAGCAGCACCATCTCGAGCCCGGCGCGGGGGTCCGGTGCCAGCGGCAGGTCCCGGCGCCCGAGCAGCGCCGTCTGGTAAAACAGTTGCACGTCTTCCGGCGCCAGTTGTTGCGCCAGCTCCAGCACCTTGTCGCGATCGCCGTGGCTGTTGTCCGCCGCTTCGGGCAGCGCCTGGGCAATGGCGATCCGGTGCAGCAGCGCCAGCATTTCGCCCAGAGCGGCGGCAAAATCCGGCGCCTGCTCGGCCATCTGCTCGACGGCGTTCAGCAGCGCCTTGCTGTCCTGCGCGGCCAGGGCGTTGACCATCTCGTAGATGGCCCGCTGGTCAATGGTGCCAAGCATGGTGCGCACTTCGGCTTCGGTAATCTTGCCCGAGCCGTAGGCGATGGCTTGGTCGGCCAGGCTCATGGCATCGCGCATGCTGCCGTCGGCGGAGCGCCCCAGCAGCCAGAGGGCGCTCTCCTCAAAGGGCACCAGCTCTTTCTCCAGGATTTCCTGCAGGTGCTGAACGATCCGCTCGGGGTTCATGTTTTTCAGGTTGAACTGCAGGCAGCGGGACAGGATGGTCACCGGCAGCTTGTGCGGATCAGTAGTGGCGAGCAGGAATTTGACGTGCGGCGGCGGCTCTTCCAGGGTTTTGAGCAGCGCGTTGAAGCTGTGCCCGGAGAGCATGTGCACTTCGTCAATCAGGTAGACCTTGTAGCGGCCTCTTGTGGGCGCGTACTGGACGTTTTCCAGCAGCTCGCGGGTATCTTCGACCTTGGTGCGCGAGGCGGCGTCCACTTCAATGAGGTCAACGAAGCGGTTTTCGGCGATTTCCACGCAGGCGGAGCACTGGCCGCAGGGCTCGGAGCTCACTCCGGTTTCGCAGTTGAGGCATTTGGCCAGAATCCGGGCGATGGTGGTTTTGCCCACGCCCCGGGTGCCGGTAAAGAGGTAGGCGTGGTGCAGCCGGTTGTGATCGAGGGCGTTGACCAGTGCCTGAAGCACGTGCTCCTGTCCCACGGTTTCGCGAAAGGTGCGGGGACGGTATTTGCGGGCCAGGACTTGGTAGCTCATGCCTTCCTCAGGGGGTCGGTGCGTTCATTCAAAGCGGAAGTATACCGGAATATCGACCGCTTAAGCAGCCTGTGTGGTTTGAGTTTCTTGGGTGGTGGTTTCGCCTCAGGGGTTACATCACGTCCGGCCCGCTTCGGGGTGGACTGTAGTAGAACCGGATTCTCCAGAGATATTGTTGGAAATGGATACTCTCTGTGGCGGATGCGCTTGACGCTTATCCGCCCTACAGGAACGCACGGTGGGTTCTACGGAGTTCGGAGGACCGATCTGGGGTAGGGTCTTCCCGGACCGTCACCGACAGGATGTCGGTGGAGAGGCCCCAGGGACGGGTTTACGCCGTGTCCGGGAAGACCCTACCCCTGAGCGGGCCGGACGTACAGGCAACCACCAATACGCTCCAGAATACACAAAAGTGTCTACGGAACAGGAAAACAGGAGGGGGAATATGGAGGTGACCTAACCAGCCACACCTCGGCACATGAATCACTGCTACCGTTGCTCCCTTCCGGGCCTGGCGGGGTTCACAGCTTATCATTGCGAGGGGACCGGAAAGGCCACCATTGCAGCTCGGCGTGGGCGGATCCGTGGGATACCCCGCTCGAGTGGGGCGCATTATCCGCAGTTTGTCCGGCCAATGCAAGCGCCTCGCCGGCCAATCGTCCGAATCCGGCGGTGCGCTACAGCTGCTCCTCCAGAACCCCGGCGATATCCTCACTGAAAGCGAGCAACACCCCATTCATCGCCTCCACCACCGAGCTGACACGGCCGGGGTCTTCCGCTTCGCCCTGATAGCGGCCGGTGGTCCGGGGGATCACGCTATTGCCGTCCGTGTCCTGCAACCACCATTGAACCACCAACTGGACCCGGCCCCGGGAATCCGCATCGAACTGCAGCACATTGCCCACCAGACGATAATCAAACGCCAGAAAGTTGTAGTGCCCGTGGCCGATGGCCGAGACCGAATCGGTCAGCCCGCTCAGGTTGGCCGCAATAATGCGCGGCGTCGCCTCATTCAACGGCTCCGCCCAGCGGCTGTAGTCATCGATCGACATCTGCGCCGAATTCGTGCGGGTGACAATCTGCGGGCGGTCCAGATATTTGGGGAAGTGCAGGGGCCCCACCCCCAGGAGTTTCGTCTCCGCCGTTTCGCGCCCGGCGTTCAGCTCCATCGGTTCCAGATGATAGAACTGCGCGGGCGGGGTCGTTCCGCAACCCGTCAGGACGAAGGCCAGCAACATACTGGCGCTCAGTGGTATGAGGTGTCGAATCAACAAAGGGGATTCCTCGCTATTGTGATTTGCCTTTCAGCAGTGCTTCCGGGTGGCGCTGCAGATAGTCGAACAGGGTGCGGGCCGACTGCGCCGTGGCCTCCAGCTCCGCCAGGGTCGATTGCAGTTGGTGCGCCTGGCCGGTATTGCCTTTGAGCTGTTTCTGAACCGCCTGCAGCATCCGCTCGGCCTCGGTCAGAGCGCCATTGAGTCGTTCCGCCGCCGGTTTGAGCGAACCGGCCAACTCGCCCGTGTCCCGTTCCATCGCCTCGAACGCCTCTTCCGCCGAGATTGCCGCCTCGCGCACCTCGACCAGGGACGCCATCAGCTCCCCTGCCAGCCTCTGGGCCTCATCGCTGTTCACCAGCCGGTTGACACCGCTGATCGTCTCGCGCAGCTCGGTGGAGTTGGCGAGTTCATTCAGGCCGGAGGCCGCGCCGTGTACATCCCGGGCCAGCTCTCCCAGGTCGACATTTTCCTGGATACTGACAATCGCCCGCTGGAACTGATCCAGTACCTGCTGCACGTCCGACTGAATGCCCGGAATCTCCGGGTATTTCGAGTCAGTCCCGCGCAGTTTGAGCTCGCGATCGGGCCGGAAGTCCAGCTCGACCGCGAGCTGGCCGGTGACAAAACTTTCGCTCGCCAGCTGCGCGCTCAACCCCGCCTCCAGCAGCCGCTCAATGCCGATCAGACTCTGGAGGCTACCTTCGACCACTTTATTCCCTCTCAAGGTTTTGACCGATTCGGGATCGAGCTGCATGGTCACCCGTACCACCGGCTCCAGTGTTTCCACCTCTGTGAGCAACTCAATATTGTTGACCGAGCCCACCCGGACGCCGCGAAAGAGAATGTTGGAACCGACCCGCAACCCCTGAACGGACCCCTCAAAATAGGTGGTAAAACGCACTTTCTTGGCCAATAGCTCGGAACCGCCAAAGAGCGCAAACCCCAGGGCCAGAAACACCACGGCACCGATAACAAAGGCACCGACAACCGTTGGATTGGTCTGTTTGCTCATGCTGTCCTACTCATCCTGTCAGGAGACTTCGCCCCGGTTCATGAAAGCCCGAACCCGAGCGCTGGGGTGATCGTGCCTGAGTTCATCGGGTGACCCCACCCCGAGCTGGGTTTTGCTCTCGGCATCCAGAAAGAGCGCTCTGTCGGCAATGGAAAAAATACTGTCCAGCTCATGGGTCACGATCACAAAGGTGGTATTGAGACTGTCGCGCAGCTGGAGCATCAGATCGTCGAGCCGTTTGGCGGACAGCGGGTCCAGCCCGGCCGAGGGCTCATCGCAAAAAAGAATCTCCGGATCCAACGCCATGGCACGTGCCAGGCCGGCGCGTTTTTTCATGCCGCCCGAGATTTCACTCGGGTAAAAATCTTCAAATCCGGCCAACCCCACGAGCATCAATTTGTACTCGGCAATTTCCCGTACCCGCGCATCGGACAGATCCGTAAACTGCTTCAGCGCCAGTGTCACATTCTCGGCCAGCGTCATGGAACTCCACAACGCCCCCGATTGGAACAGAGTGCCATACTTTCGGGCCAGGCGGTTACTTTCTCCTTCTCCACCCCGGCTACCGCCCTCGCCTTTGCTGACACCCCAGACCGGCTCACCATCCAGAAACACCTCCCCGCACGAGGGCCGCTTGAGGCCAATCATCGCTTTCATCAGGGTGCTTTTACCGCAGCCCGAGCCACCCATGATCACAAAGATTTCGCCCCGGTTGATGCTGAAATTCAGGTCCTGCTGAACCAGCATATCGCCAAAGCTCAGGGAGAGATTCTCGACCAGGATATGCGTCTCCGGCTCCGACATTCAGATCCCCAGATTGATGTAGATGATGGTCAGAAGCGAGGCGCTGATCACGATGGCCACAATACCCATCACCACCGCGCGGGTGGTGCACTGCCCCACGGCCAGTGCACTGCCGCCACAGGCCATGCCCTGCTGGCACCCGGCCATCGCGACCAGACTGCCGTAGACTGTGGCTTTGAACAGACCGCCGAACAGATGACTGAGAGTAATGGCATTGAGCGTCTGCTGCAGATACTGCATGGGACTGATGTCGAGCATGACCACCCCGACCAGCAGGCCACCGACAATCCCCATGAAGTCGGCGTAGAGCGTCAGCAGGGGCATCATCAGTACCAGCGCCATGATGCGGGGCAGGACCAGATAGTCGATGGCATTGATGCCCAGGGTGGTCAGCGCATCGATCTCTTCATTGACTTTCATGGTGCCGATCTGCGCGGCGTAAGAAGCGCCGGTGCGCCCGGCCATGATGATGCCGGTCATGATCGGGGCCATTTCCCTGACCATGGCGACGCCGACCAGATCGGCGGTATAAATGCCCGCCCCGAAGTACTGCAGCTGCATCGCCCCGACAAACGCGAATATCATGCCGATCAGCAGGCTGATCAGACTGACAATGGGCAGTGCCTCCACCCCGGCTTCCTGCACGTACTGCCCGAAGTCCCGTCCCGAATAGGCCGCTTTACCGCGCAGCAGTCGCCCGAACGCGTGGGTCACCCGACCGGTAAAGGCGAAAAACAGCCGCCCTTCGTGCAGCACCGAGAGCGTGCTTTCTCCCACTTCGTAGAGAAACCGGTTGTCCGGCTCCCGGTGTTCGGTTTCAGCCCGATCCGGGACTGCGAAGGCCAGCTCAAGCAACTGGCGGGCGCCGCGGGGCAGACCGGTCTCATCCACCTCCCGACCCTGTTCTTCGGCGGTTTTGCGGATGGCCACCAGCGCGATGATCAGGGCACTGTCCCACTGCCCCAGTCCGGAGGCGTCAAACGACACTCGCTCGATGACAGAGTCTGACGCCAGCGCGTCCAGCACCTCGTCCAGAGACACCTCCTCGGCGAGGAGTGACCAATCCCCGCTCAATGTCACCGTCAGCTCCCGCTCGGCGGTCAATACACTGCTAAGCCCTGGCTCCATTAACGACCACTACCCTCTCAGTTCAATGCTCGTACTGTAGCAGCTTGGCGACCATAGCGCTTCGCTCCCGATGCGGTGCTGTTACCCGCAAACTCCATCACGGCGCCATCCCCGCGCCCGGCCCCAAAGGCCAGCCCAGCATGAACCACAACAACAGCAGAGCGCTCCAGGAAAACAGAAAGGCGATGCTGTAGGGCAGCATCATGGCGATCAGGGTGCCAATGCCCAGGTTATCCCGGTAGCGCTGGGCAAACGCGACCACAACACCAAAATAAGGCATCAGCGGTGTGATGATGTTGGTGCTGCTGTCGCCAATGCGGTAGGCCACCTGGGTCGCCTCGGGGCTGATGCCCAACAGAAACAGCATGGGCACAAACACCGGCGCCAGCAGGCCCCACTTGGCTGAGGCACTGCCCACAAACAGATTGATGAACGCGGCGACAAAGACAAACACCACCAGCAACAGACTGCTGGGCAGAGCCAGGCCGCGCAGGCCCTCGGCGCCGGCCACGGCCAGCAATGTGCCCAGCTGGCTCCAGGCAAAATAATTGACAAACTGGGCGGCGAAAAACATCAGCACCAGATAACCCGCCATGGTCCCCATGGTCGACTCCATGGCCCCGACCAGCTCCCGCCCACCACGACCAAACCGCCCGCTCACCCGGCCAAACACCCAACCGGCGACGGCCGCGTAAAAGGCGATCAGGACGATAATCCCCTGTATCAGAGCCGAGTTGAGCACCGCAGGGTCCTCCGGATAGCGCAGAAGCCCCCATTCGGGCAGGGTGGCCCAGAGCAGCAGTGCAGCAAACACCAGCGTCCAGCCGGCGACCGCCCAGAGACCGAGACGATCGGCCCGGGAGAACTCGGCGAAGCTCTCCCGGTGCACTTTGTCCAGAGACTGTTCAGCCGCCAGATGGGGCAGAACCCACCGCTCGGTGACCCAGGCTCCAACCAGACTCAGCAGCAGTGTGGAGGCGGCCGTGAAATAATAGTTGCCGGCAATCCCCACCTCGTACTCCGAGGCCACCAGCGCCACCGCTTCAGTGGAGATTCCGGCGAGAATGGCATCCACGGGGCCGAGCAGAAGATTGGCACTGTAGCCGGCCGAGACCCCGGCAAAAGCGGCGGCAATGCCCGCCAGTGGCGGCCTCCCCGCCGCCGCGAAGAGCATCCCGGCCAGCGGTATCAACACAACGTAGCCCGCATCCAGGGCGATATTGGAGAGTATGCCGGCAAAGACCACCATCCAGGTCAGCAGCGCGCGCGGCGTGCGCATCACCAACCGTTCCAGCAGCACACGCAGCAGACCCGAGTGCTCCGCCACCCCCAGACCGAGCATGGCCACCAGTACCGGCCCTACCGGCGCAAAGCCGGTGAAGTTGTCCACGGTATGGGTCAGGATCCAGCGCAGGCCCTCGCCGCTGAGCAGACTGCGGGCGGCGATGGTTTCATCCTGACCGGGCAGGCGGGCCTGCAGCCCCAGCCCGGCGCAGAGGGCAGAAATCAGCATCAGCGCCAGGCACAACCACAAAAACAGCAGCGCGGGCGATGGCAGGCGGTTGCCCAGACGCTCCAGCCCGCTCAACCAGCGCATGCCGCGGCCGCTCGATTCAACCGATTCGTTCATTCACCCTCCCGGGAATTCACTGCAGTACTTTTGTGCTACTTTCATCCGATACTTGCATTAGCCGCGCCAGAGCGTTGTAATGCGAATATTAGGCTCCATATACAACATCATAACCTCACTGAGCGGCGCTTCCGAACGAGCCGGTTGCGTGGGGGTTTATTACTCATCCATCCATCAGGAGCAGAGCATGGCAACGGTCACACTCAAAGGTAACCCATTCAAAACCAATGGTGAACTGCCCGCCAAAGGCAGCCAGGCCCCGGATTTCACTCTGGTCAAATCAGACCTGTCCGAAGTCAGCCTGGGTGACTTCAAAGGCAAGCGAGTAGTGCTCAATATCTTCCCGAGCGTTGACACCCCCACCTGCGCCCAGTCGGTACGCGAATTCAACGACAAGGCCAGTTCCCTGGACAATACTGTGGTGCTTTGCGTGTCTCAGGATCTGCCCTTCGCCCAGGCCCGCTTCTGCGGCGCCGAAGGTCTGGATCAGGTCATCCCGGCCTCGGCCTTCCGCTCCACCTTCGCCGAAGATTACGGCGTGCGCATGGTTGAAGGCCCCCTCACCGGCCTGAACGCCCGCTCGGTGGTCATTATCGACGAACAGGGCAAGGTGATCTACACCCAGCTGGTGGATGAAGTGGCCGATGAGCCGGATTACGACTCGGCACTCAAAGCCCTGAATTGAAATAGCCAGTAGGATGGGGTGGCCAGCGACTGAAATGTCGGGTCATCCAAACAAAAAAGCCGAAGCGGAAAACGCTTCGGCTTTTTTGTTTGTCTAAACAGCGGCTCGGATGCTTGTGACTGATCCGATCAGGCCACGCTGAGCGACTCCCGGGCGGAATCGCTCCGCTCCCATTCGAGGTCCCGCTGCGCCACCAGTATCAGACCGCGGGTGTTACTCGCCGACTCCGGATGGTAGCTCGCGCCCCAGCCCCAGGTGTCGATGCCTCCGTCCACTTTGAGCGCCGAGCGCAGGCGGGCGATCCGTTTTGCCAACGAATTCTCGTCCAGATCATGCCCCAGTACCATGAAACTGGCGCTACTGTAGCGCACGATCAGCTCCGCCTTGGGGAAGCTCGACTGCAGCTGCCGGGAGAACCATTGCAGCTTCTCTTGCGCCTCGTCGTGGCGCCCCGCCTGGGCCAGGTCCCGACTGTCCCCCACTTCAAAATAGGCCAGACCAAAGGGGGGCGGCGTCGCATCCGCGTCGGTCACGGTCAGGGTCTCAAGGATCCGGGCTTCAAGCAGGCTGCGATTGCCCAGTCCGGTCACCCGATCGTAGAACGCCGCCTTGTGCGCCTTGTCCTGTGCTACCGCCTGCTGTCTGCGCGCCCGCTCCAGATCGCGGACATCGCTGTAGGCCACAAAAATGGCAAGCAAGAGGAGCACACTGGCCGCAATGGCGGTGGGCACCCCCATCCAGTCGCCGCGCAGCGTATTACCCGCCGCCGCCTCGGCTCCCATGGGATAGATCGCAGCCGCCATGCCCGAGTAGTGCATACCGCAGATGGCCGCCCCCATCACCAGCGCGGCGATGGCTTTGACCCAGACCGACCAGTCCCGGGGCACTTCGCGGATCTTGCGGCAGATCAGTAGCGCTGCCCCGGAAGCCAGCACCGCAATCGCACCGGAAATGGACACCCACACCGGATCGTACTGGATCGCCGGCTGCATCTGCATGGCGTGCATTCCCAGATAGTGCATGCAGAAAATACCCGCCCCCATCACCAGGGCACCACCGGCGATGCCGCGCCCGGAGACTTCCGGCAGGGTGATGATGTACAGGGCCAGGGCGGAGGCGAGCATCGCCGGCAACCAGGACAGCGCGGTCAGACCGGCGCTGAAGGTCATTTCCATGCCCATCGGCATATCGTAGGCGCTCATCCCGACAAAGTGCATGGACCAGATGCCCGAACCCAGACAGAGAGCACCGGCCAGCAACCACCACTGGCGCTTGTTCCCTTCGAGTTCAAAGACCCGAGTTCCGAAGTAGATGGCGGTATAGGAGGCAATCACCGCGACGCAGTACGATGCCGCAACCAGCATCAGGCTGTAGGATCCAACCATGTTCAATTCCCCATTGTTTGATGATGGGGGAATTACGCGCCAGACGGAGCGCTGGATCAGTTACCCGACCCGCTGCACACCCTGCAAGTGTTTCAGGCAATGATCGCGCGCCAACGACAGAAAATCCCGGATAAAAGGGGCCTCCCGCTCGGCGGAGCGCACAGCGGCGTAGAGCGTCGGCCAGACCCCCTCGGCGCCGGCCGAGCGCACGGCGATCAGCTCCTGGTCGGCGTATTCGGCCAACACCCAGTTGGGCAGCGCGGTGATGCCCCGCCCGCTGGCCACCAGCTGCACCATCATCAGCGTCAGCTCCGAAGTTCTGACCGCCGCCGGCTCACACCCCGCCGGTTCCAGAAACTGGGTGAACACATCCAGCCGATTGCGCTCGACCGGGTAGGTAATCAGTGTCTGGTCCCTCAGATCCTCCGGTCTGAGGTGGGGCCGATTGAGCAGGGCGTGATCGCGCGCCAGGGCGAACTGCATCTCGTAGGAGAACAGGGGCACATAGTCCACTCCGCGCAGAGGCCGCGGATCGGCGGTGATCACCAGATCGATATCCCCCTGGGTCAGGGCCGGCAGAGGCTCAAAGGTAAAACCGCCGGAAAAGTCCAGCTCCACCGCCGGCCAGTGGTTGCGATAGACCTCCACTGTGGGCATCAGCCAGTTGAAACAGCTGTGACACTCGATGGCCATATAGAGTCGCCCGGCCTCCCCATGCAGCAATTGTTGCAGGTCGCGCTCGGCCTCCTCCACCTGCCCCAGCACCTGATCCGCCAACGTGAGAAGCCGCTGACCGGCGGCGGTAAATCGCAGAGGGCGACTCTTGCGCACAAACAGATCGCCCCCGAGACGTCCCTCCAGGTCCTTGAGTTGATGCGACAGCGCCGACTGGGTCAGGTGCACCCGTTGCGCGGCCTCCACCAGCGAGCCGGTCTCGCGCAGTGCCACCAGTGTTTTCAGATGTCGAATATCCAGCATGTTCGGTGCTCTCTCCTGGGCCGGTTCGGCCTCGCCCGTTTTGACGGCGGCGCCTCAGAGACGAAACGCGTCCAGACATAAACATTAATATTTTTCATGACCAATCTGAATAAACTCAGTTTGATTCATGTTACCAGCGGCCTCAGAATAAGTCTCATACCAATTCACTCAATTCTGACTATCAGGGATATCAACATGACACAGATCACCACCCACTCTCTCGGTTTCCCCCGTATTGGGGCCGGCCGCGAGCTGAAGAAAGCCGTGGAAGCCTACTGGGCCGGCGACATTGATCGGGCACAGCTGCAGGCCGAGGGTCAGCGGCTGCGCCGCGCCCACTGGGAGCTGCAGGCGGCGGCCGGCCTGGATGTGATCCCCACCGGCGATTTCGCCTGGTACGACCAGGTGCTGGCCCTCTCGGCCACACTGGGGAACGTACCGGTGCGCCATCGCCTCGGGTATGAGAATCAGGGAGAAACCGCCACCGATACCGACCACCAGTGCACCCACACCGGCCTGGAGGAAACCCCGGAGGCGCCGGACGGCCCCTGCACCCAGGCCGACCTGGACACCCTCTTTCGCATGGCGCGCGGCCGCGCGCCCAGTGGTGAGGCGACCAGCGCCTGCGAAATGACCAAGTGGTTCGACACCAACTACCACTACCTGGTACCGGAGTTTCACCCGGAGCAGCACTTTGAATTGAGCTACACCCAGATCATCGACGAGACCCGAGAAGCCATCGCGCAGGGCTACCGGGCGAAGCCCGTGATCCTCGGTCCCCTGAGTTATTTGTGGCTGGGCAAAGAAAAGGCGCCGGACTTCGATCGGCTCGACCTGTTGGAGAACCTCCTGCCGGCCTATCAGACCCTGCTCGCGCAGCTGGCTGAAGTGGGCGCCGAGTGGGTGCAGATTGACGAGCCGATCCTGGTACTGGACCTGCCCCAGGCCTGGCGCCAGGCGTTCGAGCGCGCCTACCATCAGTTGCAGACGCCGACACTGAAGTTGCTTCTGGCCACCTATTTTGGCGCTCTGGAGGACAATCTCTCCACCGCCGTGCAGTTGCCGGTGGCGGGCCTGCATATTGACGCCGTGCGGGCGCCCGAGCAACTGCTGAGTGTCGTCGACCGCTTGCCGACCCACAAGGTTCTCTCCATCGGCCTGGTGGATGGCCGCAATATCTGGCGCAACGACCTGCGCGCCTCGCTGGAGCAGCTGGGCGATCTGCCCGAGCGGCTGGGTGAGCGTTTGTGGTTGGCCCCCTCCTGCTCACTGCTGCATGTGCCCGTCGATCTGGAGCGGGAGCAGAAACTGGATGCGGAACTGAAAAGCTGGCTGGCTTTCGCCCGTCAGAAAGTGACCGAGGTGGTGGCGCTGGCCCAACTACTGACGCCGGAACCGGACGAGCGAGCGCGCGAAGCCCTGGAGCAGAGTGACCGGGCCCAGGCCTCCCGGCAACAATCCGAGCGCATTCACAATCCCCGGGTCCGGGCACGCCTGGAGGCGGTCACCCGCGAGGACAGCCAGCGCCAGAGTCCCTTTGTCGAGCGCATCCGGCGTCAGCAGTCGCTGCTGCAGCTGCCCCTGTTGCCCACCACTACCATCGGCTCCTTTCCCCAGACCCGGGACATTCGCCAGACCCGGCGCGCCTTCAAGCTCGGGCAGATCTCCGAGGTGGAGTACCAGAACCGGATGCGCGGGGAGATCGCCGATGCCATTGCCCGCCAGGAGCAGCTGGGCCTGGATGTGCTGGTGCACGGCGAAGCGGAGCGCAACGACATGGTGGAGTACTTTGGCGAGCAACTGGATGGCTACGCCTTCACCCAGTTCGGCTGGGTACAGAGCTACGGCTCCCGCTGCGTCAAACCGCCCATCATCTACGGCGATGTCCAGCGGCCCCGGGCCATGACCGTGCAGTGGGCCCGTTATGCCCAGTCACTGAGCAACAAGCCGGTCAAGGGCATGCTCACCGGCCCGATCACCATGCTGTTCTGGTCGTTTGAGCGCAACGACCAGCCCATGGCGGAAACCGCACGCCAGATTGCCCTGGCCCTGCGCGATGAAGTCAAAGACCTGGAAGCGGCCGGCATTCAGATCATTCAGGTGGATGAGCCGGCGCTGCGCGAGGGACTGCCGCTGCGCCAGAGCCGATGGCAGGGCTATCTGGACTGGGCGGTGGAAGCCTTCCGCCTGAGTGTCAGTGGCGTGAACGATGAAACCCAGATCCACACCCATATGTGCTATTCGGAGTTCAATGACATTATCGGCGCCATTGCCGCGCTGGATGCGGATGTGATCACC
Organism: Marinimicrobium sp. C2-29; assembly: GCF_038419845.1. Lineage (NCBI taxonomy): Bacteria > Pseudomonadati > Pseudomonadota > Gammaproteobacteria > Cellvibrionales > Cellvibrionaceae > Marinimicrobium > Marinimicrobium sp. C2-29. The sequence continues at coordinate 196,546 of NZ_JBCAQT010000006.1, read as the reverse complement.
ATCGAAACCTCCCGCTCCCAGGGCGAACTGCTCCAGGTGTTTGAGGATTTTGACTACCCCAACGACATTGGTCCGGGCGTGTATGACATCCACTCCCCCAATGTGCCCAGTGTGGAAGCCATGGTTACGCTGCTGGAGCGGGCGGCACAACACCTGCCGGTCGAGCGGATCTGGGTCAATCCGGATTGTGGCCTGAAAACCCGCGGCTGGCCCGAAACCGAAGCCGCCCTGGCCAACATGGTGGCGGCCGCGCAGCAGCTGCGCCAGGCCTACGGCAAAACCGCCGCAGAACGGGCGAAGCAGCGCCGCGCCTGAGCCGGGAAGCGCGCTAACAGTGGCGGGAGGTTAACTCGGGCAGGGTTTTGACTGTGGCGGGAGCTTAACCGTAACGCGCCCGCGGCTCGCGCGCGGCCTTGCTCTCGGAGGCGTCGCCATCAAGCATCGACTGCAGGGCCGAGCGCGACCCCTCGCTCGCCACCTGCTCACTGCGGGGCGCCATGGGGGAACGCCCCACCCACTCAAAGCGCCAGCGCCAGAATTCCGGTCGGTCCTGGTCCCCGCGCAGCTCGATCACACTCAGGCGGGCGGGGTTGAGCGGCAGCCGCTTGAGCAACTGCGCCAGAAAGGGTTCGGCGTTCTTGCCAAAAAAACTGGATGCCTGCTGGCGAGGAGCACTGACAAACAGGGTGTCACGATGTTCACCACGAAGGAGCTTGACGCCCAGGGTGACGGGTTGACCCAACCGGTTGGTCAGAGTCAGGGGATCTACAGCGGGATGGGGCATAACGTTCGATATCCGGGAGGCGACGTGCCTCGATAGCCTACAACGGCGCGAAGTTTACGGATAATGTCGGGGAGTACAAGTGAAAATTACATGAATTGATCGAAATTTGATCCAGATCGTTCTGTAACCGATTGCCGGCCGACGTCCGACGCCCGGCTCTTCCATCGATGGCCTCGGCTACTCGCTCGGCACCGAACCGGCACAATCATCCCGGGCAATCACCGGCGCCTGGCGGGCGGCGCGCACCTGGTTGCGCCCGTCCCTTTTGGCCTGATACATCGCCCGGTCCGCGGCGGCGATCAACCCCTCGGCACCGACACCGCGACCCGCCGCGACGCCGCCACTGAGGGTCAGACGCCCCAGCGGACTCACCACATGCTCGATATTCAGCCGCTCCACCGCCTGCCGGGCCCGATCCGCTCCCTGCCAGGCTCCCTCCAGGTCAGTGTCGGGCATCAACAGCAATAACTCTTCTCCGCCGTATCGGTAGAGGGTGTCGCCCTGGCGCAAATTCTCTTCCACCGCCCGGGCGACGCTCCTCAGCGCCCGGTCCCCCGCCAGATGACCGTAGTAATCGTTGTAACTTTTGAACCGGTCGAGATCGAGCAGGCCCACCGCCATTGACTGGCCCTGAATCTGAGCCTGGGACAGCATCCGGCCCAGATCCAGGTCCATGGCACGACGGTTTCTCACCGACAGGAGCGGATCGCGTAGGGAGGCCAATTCCAGGGTCTGATTGGTCTGCACCAGCTCCGCCTGGTGCTCCAGGATGCGAATATACGCATTGGCCATATCGGTCTGGGTCACGATGCCCACCAGCGCCTCGCCCTCGTCCAATACCGGGAAGTGCCGAATATGGAGGTCGCGCGCCAGCTTCAGGGCATCGAGCAGTAACGTCTGCTCGGCCAGGCACACCGGCTCAGGGGTCATGACCTCGCTGACCGGACGATCGTCCAGGCACCCCCGCTCCAGAGAGCGGGTCAGGACATCGGACAGGTCGCGTTCGGTCAACAGACCGATGACCCGCCCGGCGTCCACAACCAGCGCACAGGAATGCCGGTTGCGCTGCATCAGGGTCAGCGTCCGGGAAAGGGCATCACCCGCTTGCACCACCGTTTTCACGGGGGTCATGATATTTTGCACGGTAATCATCGCAGACTCCGTCGAAACCGGCCCCCACCGCTCCAATTCCGACTCCGGTTAGATGGATAAACCCGAACGTCAAACTCCCGCCATCTTAACATTCCCGGCATCAAACTCATCATGTCAGTGTCACATTTCTGGCAGATGAATCCAGTCGCCTTGATCTTGATCAATTTGGACCCTCTCAGGATTTTCCCCTCGTTGTTGCGGTCCAATCGGCCAGCGCCGGGCCGGATTCGATACGCCCCGGTTACCGAGGGCCGATGACGAACCGGTCGATGTGGCCAACCGCTTTATTTGACACAGAGCGCCCGGGCACCGAGAATCGCGGGCTTACACAAATCTCAGGTATACGAAGGCATGAGTACAACTCGAGACAACGACACTTTTTCCACTTTCTCCGCACGCCGTTACTGGCTACCACTGCTGTTCTCCACGGTATTTCTGGCGGCCTGCGGCAGTGATGACGACAATGGTGGTAGCAGCAGCTCTTCCTCCTCATCCTCCAGCAGCGGCGGCAATCTGAACGCCGGCAACAGCGGGGGCATCAGCGGCGCGGAGTGGCCGGAACTGAACATTCAGTCCGACTCGCCCAGGACGCTCCAGTTTTCCTGGACACCGGTGGAGGGTGCCGTCCACTATCGCCTGATGAAGGACCCGGATGGCAATAGTGGCTTCTCCCCAGTGGGGGAGGAGCTGAGCGAACCCTCAGCCGAAGACACCATTGCCACCCATAAACATGATTGGCATGAGGCACGCTACATGGTCGAAGCGTGCATGAATGCTGAGTGCTCCGACTCGAAAGACTCGAAGGCAAGACTGACCAGCTCGGTCATGCTCGATGCCATCGGCTATTTCAAAGCTTCCAACACCGATGCGGCCGACTGGTTCGGCTGGAGCCTCGCACTCTCGGCCGATGGCACTACCCTGGCTGTGGGGGCGCCGCGCGAAGCCAGTCAGGCCCGGGGCATTAACGGCGACGAAGCCGACAATGGCGTATTTGCCGCCGGGGCGGTCTATGTCTTTGTGCTCGAAGAGGGCAACTGGCAGCAGCAGGCCTACGTCAAGGCCTCCAATACCGAAGCGCCCGCCACCACCGATGACGGCGAAGACATCACCCGCACCAATGACCGCTTTGGTTACCACCTGTCACTCTCTGATGACGGCGACCTGCTCGCCGTCAGTGCCATGCTGGAAGACAGCAGCGGCACCGGCGTAAACCCCGAGGAGCAGGAAGACAATGGCGCCATCCAGACCGGCGCGGTCTATCTCTTCCAGCGCGATGAAGAGGCGGCCTGGTCGCAGACGGCGTTTCTGAAAGCCTCCAATGCCAACCCGGCGGAAGAGGAAGAGACTGACGAAGTGGAAGACGGTACGGACGAGGAGCCGGCCGACGGCGAGGAAGAAGAGGAAGAGGTCGATATTCCCACCAATACCGGTGACCGCTTTGGCCACAAGGTCGCGGTTTCCGGTGATGGCCTGACCGTGGCCGTCAGCGCCCTGTTCGAGGCCAGCTCGGCGACCGGCATCAACGGCGACGAGAGCCTCAACAATGCGCCCGCCGCCGGTGCGGTGTATGTCTTTGCCAAAGGCGAGACAGACTGGGCTCAGCAGGCCTACGTCAAAGCCTCAAACACTCTGCCCGGGTCGCTCTTTGGCAGCAGCCTGGCGATCTCCACCGATGGCAACACCCTGGCCGTGGGCTCGCCCGCCGAGCGCAGCGATGCCACCGGCATCAACAGCGACGACGAAGATGATTTCAGCCTGCCGGGCACCGGCGCCGTGTATCTGTTCAACCGCGACGGCAGTGACTGGAGCCAGCAGGCCTATATCAAACCCAGCCACACCTACACTCAGCTGCCCCGCCAGCTGCGCCAGGGCGGTTACGGGCAGAGCTTCGGCAACAGCCTGGCACTGTCCGGCGATGGCGCCCGCCTCGCTGTCGGCAGCGAAGGCGACCTGAGTGCATCACGAGGCACAGAGGCCAGCCCCGATGATTACGACTTTGGCGATGCCCAGACCGTAGCGCTCTACAGCGGCGCCGTCTATCTGTTTGAACAGAGCGACGGCGGCTGGGCCCAGACCCACTACCTGAAAGCGTCCAACTCCCGGGCCAGCCTGCGCTTTGGTCAGAGTCTGTCGCTCTCTCAGGATGGCGCCACTCTGGCCATCGGCGCCCGGCGTGAAAGCGGCGGCGACACCGGTTTTGACGGCGATAAAGAAGACAGGTCCGAACCCCGCGCCGGCGCCACCTACCTGTTTGAACTCAGCGGGAGCAACTGGCAGGAGACGGGATATATCAAGGCGCCCAATACCGGGGCTGGTGACAACTTCGGTATCAGCACCGCCCTGTCTGGCGACGGCAACCTGATGGCGATCGGCGCTCACCGTGAAGATGGCAGCGGCACCGGTATCGGGAGCGAGCGCGATGACAACGACGCCTCGGACTCAGGCGCGGTTTATCTGTACTGATTGACCGCTACCGCCTGCACTCGAACCCCAGCGGGGGCCAGAACCGGCCCCCGCACTTCCTTCCCTGCAGCATCCCTCCTCCACAGCACAGAACACAACTGCTATCATAGAGCTTACATATTCAACCATGGCTCCGTTTCTATGCTGCTTTTTGTCGACAATCTCGCCACCGTGGATTTCAGTTTTCTGGACGCCCGTCGCGGCCTGCTGGGGGAAACCTGGCTGGCTGACATTCAACTGGAAGGGGCTCTGGATGAGCAGGGCATGGTGTGCGACTTTGGCATCGTCAAAAAACGCCTGAAAGTCTGGCTGGATGAAGAGCTGGATCACCGGCTGCTCGTGCCCCTGCGCTCACCGCAACTGACACTGAAGGAAAACGGCGATCAACTGGATCTGCACTGGCGTTTTGGCGACCGGGAGGAAACCATCCACCTGCGCTGCCCGCGACAGGCCGTGGCTCTGGTGGATGCCGAGGAGCTCACCCGGGAGAGCGTGGCCAAATGGTGTATTGAGCGCCTCGATCAGGCCTCCCTGTTTCCCGCACACACTCAGTTGAACCTGGCGTTCACCACCGAGCATATCGACAGCGCCTTCTATCACTACAGCCACGGCCTGAAAAAACACGAAGGCAACTGCCAGCGTATCGCCCACGGCCATCGCTCCAAGATCGCCATCTGGGCCGACGACATCGGCTCGCCGGCACTGGAGAATGAGTGGGCCAGCCGCCTGCGCGATATCTATCTGGGCACGCGCGAGGACCTGGTGGACGAGCCGGAAGGTGGCGACTACTGCCGTTTCGCGTACAGCGCCCCCCAGGGCGAATTCGAACTCACCCTGCCCCGGCGCTGCTGCTACCTGATGGACACCGACACCACGGTCGAGCTGATTGCCGACCACATTGCCCGGGAAACCCAGGCCGAGTACCCCACCAGCCGGATCCGCGTGCAGGCCTACGAGGGGCTGAACAAGGGCGCCATTGCCGTCGCCGACAGCACCGGTTAAACGGGCGCTCCGGGACTGGAGCACCTCACATCATTGATACAACGACGGCTCGCCCTCCGGGCGGGATTTGAAGCGCGGCTGTGCCCAGAAATACTGTTCCGGGCATTTGCGAACCTCGCTCTCCATAAACTGACTGACCCGCAACGTATCTTCATACTCATCTCCCGTCGGGAAATTCTCCAGCGGCGGAAGTAGTGCCAGTTCATAGCCGCGGCCATTCGGCCGTCGATAGTGCGTAAACGGAATCACCCGAGCCTTACCCATTTTGACCAGCTTACCCGCCGCACTGACCGTTGCCGCCGGTACGCCGAAAAACGGCACAAACAGACTGTTCTTCGGCCCCAGGTCCCGATCCGGCGCGTACCAGATAAAGCGCCCTTTGCGCAGCCGCGAAACCATCGTGCGGACGCTGTCTCTTGGAATCACCAACGTTTCCGGCGCATACGACTCGCGGCGATTTTTCTGAAGATAGTCGTAAACCGGGTTGCTGTGCGGTCGGTACATAGCGTCGAAGTCAATTCTCTGCCCCAGCAGCGCACCGCCAATTTCGAGCGTCGTCAAGTGCAGCCCCAACAGCAACGCCCCCTCCCCCGCCTCGCGGGCCGCTTCAACATGTTCAAGCCCGCGGACGTGAAAGAGTCGACGCAACCGCCACTTGGGCCAGAACCAGGCAATACCGGTTTCAAACACTACCATGGCGGTGGAGACCAGGTTTTCTTTTACCAGCTTATTCCGCTCGGCCTCGGTCATCTCCGGAAAACAGAGTTCGATGTTGCGCCGTGCGTAGTAGTAGCGTTTTTTGTTGAGCTTCAGCAGCGGGGCCAGCGCCCGGGCCAACCTCCATTGCAGGCGGTAGGGCAACTGGGCCAGCAGAAACCAGAAGCCCGCCCCCAGCCAGGACGGCCAGTGACGGGGGGACAGGAGTTCGCGAGGGAAAGCGTGTTCAGACATAGGTTTGTTCAATTCTGGGTTAATGCAATCAGGGTGCAATCAGGGCTCAAGGCGATTCCGGATCGGGGCGAGCCTCTTGTGCCATCCGTTCAAGCTGTTCGTCTTTCTCCCGCCACAACTGGTTGACCCACTCCTGAAAATGCGCGCGAAATGCGCGGTCTTCCGGGTAATCTCCCAGCAGATCATCGGTAATCGTGCGCAGACGCACATGCATATCGACGCAGGGCAGTTGCCGACAGGCGTACTGCCAGAACGTGGGTCGCCCGCCCGGGTAGTAGAGGGTGACATCCACCAGACGGCGCAACTGGCCACTCATGGCCGACAACGTAAATGCCAGCCCCCCCGCCTTGGGTTGCAGCAGGTGGCGGTATTTGGCCCCCTGCGCCCGATGCTTGGCGGGGGTGAAACGGGTGCCCTCGAGAAAGTTCACGATGGTCACCGGACTGTCGCGGTACATTTCACAGGCCCGGCGGGTGCGCTCCATGTCCTGGGTGGCGAGCGCCGGGTTGCGGGCCCGCTCCGCCTTGCTGTGGCGGTGCATCACCGGAAAGTCCACCGCCCAGAGCGCCTGGCCCAGCAAGGGCACCCAGAGCAGCTCTTTCTTGAAAAAGAATTTCACGTAGGGAATGCGACCATTGAGCACCCGCACCAGGATCATGATATCGACCCATGACTGGTGGTTGGCGATCATCATGTACCACTCGTCCCGGCTCAACTGTTCAAGGTCACCCGTGACCCGAATCTGCGTGCCGGTCAGCCAGCGCTGATGCCAGCTGTTGAGCTCGATCCAGCCACTGGCGATCCAGTCCAGCAGGGTGTTACAGGGCCGGCGCCAGGCCGGCACCACCAGCTTCACCAGCGCCGGAGGCAGGATCAACAGAAAGGCCCCCACGATGGTGATCACGTAGAGGGACAGGCTCAGCAGGCCGATGAAAACGCGAAAGACAGGCATGGGCTAAGGGCTAAGACGCCGGGTGGGCCAGGCCCACCCGCGCATCAGAACGGCGCTTTGACCACCGGACTGATATCGGCCTCGTAGTCCACGCCCTCGAATCCGAAACCGAAGAGCTTGAGGAAGCTCTCGTGGTAGCCCTTGTAGTCGGTCAGCTCGAACAGGTTGTCCTCGGTGACCTGGGGCCAGATCTCTTCCACCTTGGCCTGGGTCGCGGGATCCAGCTCCAGATTGTCCACGCGGAAGCGGTCGTCGCCATCCAGGCGCGGGTTCGCGCTGTACAGGCATTCCACAAACAACCGCTGAAGTTGCTCGATGCAGTCCTCGTGGGTGCCCTCTTCTTTCATGACCTTGAACAGAATGGCCAGGTACAGCGGCATCACCGGAATCGCGGAGCTGGCCTGGGTGACCACCGCCTTGAGCACCGAGACGTGGGCGGTGCCATTGAGGTCGTCCAGCTTCTGGTCGATGGCCAGGGAGGCCCGGTCCAGATCCTCTTTGGCCTTGCCGATGGTCGCCTTGCCGTAGATCGGCCAGGTCAGCTTGTCGCCCAGATAGGTGTAGGCGGTGGTCTGGCAGTTCTCTTCCAGCACGTCCGCTTCCTTCAGGGCGTCAATCCACCACTCCCAGTCTTCGCCACCCATCACCTTGACGGTGTTGTGAATTTCTTCATCGGTGGCCGGTTCAATGGTGGTCTCGCTGATTTTCAGGGTATCGGTGTTCAGGCCCTTGGAGGTGTAGGCCTTGCCGATCGGCTTGAGCACCGAGCTGTAGGTCTCTCCGCTTCTCGGGTCGGTGCGCCGGGGCGAGGCCAGGCTGTAGACCACCAGGTCGACTTTACCCATGTCTTTTTTGATCTGTTCAACGGTCTGGGCCTTGATCTCATCGGAGAAGGCATCGCCGTTGATGGTGTGAGCGTACAGGCCCTCGGCTTCGGCCGCTTCATGAAAAGCGGCGGTATTGTAGTAACCGGCCGAGGCGGTGCGCTTCTCGGTGGGCGGCTTTTCAAAACACACGCCCAGGGTTTTGGCCCCGGAACCAAAGGCGGCGGTAATGCGCGAGGCCAGCCCGTAGCCCGTGGAGCAGCCGATGACCAGGACATTCTTGGGCCCTTTGTTGAGCTCGCCCTGTTGTCTGGTGTAATCGATCTGCTCTTGCACGTTGGCGGCGCAGCCCAGCGGGTGGGCGTTGGTGCAGATGAAACCGCGTACTTTTGGTTTGATAATCATGTAAAGTCCTATGCTCTCGTTCTGATTGTCGATTACCATCCCCACACACAGTGGGGCAAATAGGGCTATTGTAACAGCTGATGCCCCATTTGAGCGCTTTGTTCCGCCGCCAACACCCGGAACTGGCGCCGAGACCGAACCGACCAAGGTTGAGGAGACCCCCATGCTTTACCCCATGTTTGCCCTGATGCTGCTGACCCTGGGCGTTGCCATCTATCTGCTGACCCTGCGCACCCTGGCCGTGCGCCGGCGCGAAGTGTCCATGAGCTACTTCCGCCTGTACCACAGTGCCGAGCCGCCACCGGCGAAGCTGATCGCCGCCTCCCGGCACTACGACAACCTGTTCCAGGTGCCGGTGCTGTTTTACCTGGCCTGCATCACCTCGCTGGTGCTCGGGGTACAGGGCCCGCTGGCGCTGGCCTGGGGCTTTGTGGCCCTGCGCCTGATCCATACGCTCATCCACCTGAGCTACAACAACGTACTTCACAGGTTCCTGGCGTTCATGGCCAGCAACCTGCTGCTGATCGCCATCTGGGTGACTCTGGCGATGCAGTACAGCGCCCGCGGCGGTTGGTAAACGCCTGCAGCAGGAGTGAGAGCGCCGGCGGCGGCCAATTGGAGAGCGCCTGCAGCCAATTGGAGAGCGCCCGCGGCTAATTGGAGAATGCCGGCCAAACCCGTAGAATATCACCCCCAATTCGAGAGACGTAACGCCGTTCATGATACCGAGTATTCGCCACACCTCCCCTGTCCAGGCCCGCTATCTGGCGTTTATCGACGCCCTGCGCGACGCTGGCTTCAAGGGTGACCTCAACCCCGATTACGCCAATCGCACTGTGCTGGCCACGGACAACTCCATCTACCAGATGCTGCCCCAGGGCGTGATTTACCCGCGCGATGTCCGCGACCTGGTGCTGATCACCCAGCTGAGCAACCGGCCCGTGTTTGAGGAGATTGTCATCAGCCCCCGGGGCGGCGGCACCGGCACCAATGGCCAGTCGCTCACCGACGGTCTGGTGGTGGACACCTCCCGGCACATGAACGCCATTGTGGAAATCAACGTGGAGGAGCGCTGGGCGCGAGTGCAGTCGGGCGTGGTGAAAGACCAGCTCAATGCCGCGCTCAAGCCCCATGGGCTGTTTTTCGCCCCCGATCTGTCCACCAGCAACCGGGCCACCATCGGCGGCATGATCAACACCGACGCCTCAGGCCAGGGCTCCTGCCGCTACGGCAAGACCCGGGATCACGTGCTGGAGCTGCGCACCGTGCTGCTCGATGGCAGCGATTGGACGTCCCGCCCCCTGGATGATGCCGAGCTGACCGAAGTGAGCCGGCGCGATGATCGTGTGGGCGAGGTGCACTCAGCGCTCAACCAGATTCAGACTGATCACGCCGAGCTGATCGATGCCAAATTTCCCAAACTCAACCGCTGCCTGACCGGCTACGATCTGGCCCATGTGCGCACGCCCGAAGGCCGATTCGACCTGAACAGCGTGCTCTGCGGCAGTGAGGGCACCCTGGGCTTTATCGCCGAGGCCAAGCTCAACCTGCTGCCCATCCCGAAGGTCTCCGCGTTAGTGAACGTTAACTACCGGGACTTCAACGCGGCCCTGCGCGATGCCACCGAGCTGATGAAAGCCGAGCCCACGGCCATCGAAACCGTGGACTCAAAAGTGCTCAATCTGGCGATGAACGACATCGTCTGGCACAGCGTGTCCGAGTTTTTCCCGCCAGCGGAGAGCGGCGAGCCGATCCAGGGCATCAACCTGGTGGAGTACACCGCCGACAGCGAAGAAGAGCTGGAAGCGGCGGTAAAGCGCCTGACCGACCGGCTCGATGCCGACTCGGGCGAGGACAACGACCGACTGGGTTACAGCCTGGCCTGGGGCTCGGCCTCGGTGGCCAAGATCTGGGCGATGCGCAAAAAATCCGTGGGCCTGCTGGGCAATGCCGAGGGCGAGGCCCGCCCGATTCCTTTTGTGGAGGATACCGCCGTGCCGCCGGAGAACCTGGCGGACTTCATTAAGGAATTCCGTCAGCTCCTGGACGAGCGCGGCCTGACCTACGGCATGTTCGGCCATGTGGACGCGGGCGTGCTGCATGTGCGCCCCGCCATCGACATGAAAGACCCGCAGCAGGAAGCACTGATCCGCCCGATCACCGATCAGGTGGTCGCGCTGGTCAAAAAGTACAAGGGGCTGCTCTGGGGCGAGCACGGCAAGGGCGTGCGCGCCGAATACGCGCCGGAATTCTTCGGCGAGCTCTACCCGCAGCTGCAACGGCTCAAGGCCGCGTTCGACCCGCGCAACCAGTTGAACCCGGGCAAAATCGCCACCCCGAAACCCGAGCTGGAACTGCTGAAAATCGACGGCGTACCCACCCGCGGTCAGCAGGACCGGAAAATTCCGGTGCAGGTCTGGGAAGGCTACAGCGAGGGCATGCACTGCAACGGCAACGGCCAGTGCCACAACTGGAACCCGAACGATGCCATGTGCCCCTCCTGGAAAGGCACCCGCCTGCGCACCCAGACCCCCAAGGGCCGGGCGTCACTGGTGCGCGAGTGGCTCAAACAATTGAGCGAGCGGGAGGTGAACGCCGTCGAGGAGACCGAAGCGACGCGCAGGCAGTCATTCCTGTTGAGCCTGCCCGCACGCGTCAAAAACACCGTCGCCAAAAAGCGCGGCCAGTACGACTTCTCCCACGAAGTGCATGAATCCATGATGGGCTGTCTGGCCTGCAAATCCTGCACCGGTCAGTGCCCGATCAAGGTGGACGTACCCAGCTTCCGCAGCAAATTTCTGGAGCTGTACTACGGCCGCTACCTGCGCCCGCTGAAAGACTACTTCATCGGCGGCCTGGAGTTCATGGTGCCCACCCTGGCCAAGGTACCCTGGCTGTATAACGGCCTGATGAAGCCGCGTTTTATGCAGGCGATCATGGCCAAAGCAGCCGGCATGGTGGACAGCCCGCTGCTCACCGGCATCTCACTGGACAACGAACTGCAGACGCGCAAAGTCCGCTACGCCAGTGCGCAGAACATCGCATCGCTTACCCAGGAGCAGCGGGACAACGCGGTGATCCTGGTCCAGGACGCCTTCACCAGCTATTTTGAAACCGGCCTGGTGCTCGACAGCCTGGATCTGCTCATCACGCTGGGCTTCACCCCGCTGGTGGCCCCCTTCAAACCCAACGGCAAACCGCTGCACGTGCACGGTTTCCTCGGTCCCTTTGCCAAAGCGGCGGTCAAAAACGCCGAGCACCTGAACGACCTGGCCCGCAGCGGCATTCCCCTGGTGGGACTGGAGCCGTCCATGACCCTGGCCTACCGCAGCGAGTATCAGAAAGTGCTGGGCAAAGACGCGCCGGAGGTGGCACTGTTGCAGGAGTGGTTGGCGCAGCAGAAAGACCATCTGGAAACACGAACGGATTTGCTGGAGCCGGGTGACTATTCCCTGCTGGCCCACTGCACCGAAAAAACCAACGCCGCCGCTTCCATCAAGGATTGGCAGACGGTATTCAGCGCTTTGGGACAGACCCTGAAGGTCATCGACACCGGGTGTTGCGGCATGGCAGGCACCTACGGTCACGAGGCAACCAATGTGGAAACCTCAAAGAAAATCTACGGTCTCTCCTGGGCCGAGGTGGTGGCCAATCCGGAACACGAAGGGAAACTGACCGCGACCGGTTATTCCTGCCGCTCGCAAGTGAAACGCATCGACGACGTTGCAATTCCGCACCCGGTGCAAGTTTTGTTGGCGCAGATGTAGCGTGCGGATTTGGTGATGGCGGATGCGCTTGACGCTTATCCGCCCTACGGGTAGCACGGCACTTTGTGTAGGGCGGATAAGCCTAAGGCGCATCCGCCGTTTCGAGGTGCTATTTCCCGAAACTCGATGATGGCACGGCGGAGGTCGGGTATGCTGGTGTGAGACCGTCACCCGCCTGGACGGCGGGTGATCGAGCCCCCATGGATGGGTTCACGGCGTGTCTCACACCAGCATACCCGACCGGAGCGCTAAGCGACGAAGCTCCACCCGTCAAAACACAAAACGCCCAACCAAACCCCCACGCAATTGGAGACCGAAGTATGCTGCTCCAGGAAAAGAAATTCTCCCTGCTCGAACTCGCCTCGGTCAGAGAAAACGGCTCCATCACCGACACACTGCGAGACACACTTGAGTATGCCCAAAAAGCCGACCAACTCGGCTTCGAACGCTTCTGGCTCGCCGAACACCACAACATGGAAGGCATCGCCAGCGCCGCCACCTCCGTGCTCATCGGCCACATCGCCGGCGGCACCGAGCGTATCAAAGTCGGCTCCGGCGGCATCATGCTGCCCAACCACCCGCCGCTGGTCATCGCCGAACAGTTTGGCACCCTCGCCAGCCTCTACCCCGGCCGCATCGACCTGGGCCTGGGCCGCGCGCCCGGGACCGACGCCATCACCATGCGCGCCCTGCGCCGGGACATGCGCGCCGCCGACGACTTTCCCCAGGAGGTGGGTCTACTGCAACAACTGCTCGCCCCGCTCCAACCCGGGCAAAAACTCAAAGCCATCCCCGGCGCGGGCACCGAAGTGCCCATCTGGCTGCTCGGTTCCAGCCTGTTCAGCGCCCAGCTCGCGGCACAGAAAGGCCTGCCCTACGCCTTCGCCGGCCACTTCGCGCCGCGGTTGGTGCGCGAAGCGCTGCACGTCTATCGGGAAAACTTTCAGCCCTCGGAGGCACTGAGCCAACCCTACGCCATGCTGGGCATTCCCCTGATCGCCGCCGACACCGACGCCGAAGCGCGCCACCTGGCCACCACCAGTCACCAGCGCATCCTGGCGCTGCTGCGCGGCCAGCCCCTGTGGCTCAAGCCACCCGTGGAGGATATGACTCCACTCTGGTCACCCGAGGAGGAAGCGGCCGTGAAAGACTTTCTGGGACTGGCCGTGGTCGGCGGGCCAAGGACGGTACGAGAGCAGCTGGAAACCCTGTGCCGGGAGCTGCCCATCGACGAATTCATGTTCACCACCGACGTGTACGACCCGGCGGTGCGCATTCGCACGTTGGAATTATTGGCGGCGCTTCGAGATGGGAACTAGAGGGAACGGCGCCGCACGGACGCCATACCTGGTTGATTAACGATAACCCAAATCTTGCAACAACGACGCCGAGCCGACGGCAGTGACGTGGCTTTCCAGAGCCTGATCTTTGGTGGCGCGCAAACGCAGCACTGACACTAGCAAGCCGAACAACAGTGCCTCTGGCAAAAGCAGGAAGCTATGCACCACACCGGTGACAATTTCGGCCAGGCCGGGCAGCGATGGCAGGCGATTGAGCACCATCCATATCAGCGGCCCCAGCAACCAGTAGGCGGTAATCAATCCCAGTGTGGTCATCAGCAGGCCCAGAAGGAAGCGTAGCTTGCCCTTTTTCCGGCGAGGTAATAACCAGCGTCGAATCACCAGATACACAACCAATATCACTATGGCCGGCAATCCAAGGGTGGGAAGAAAACCGAAAAACCAGAAATAACTGGTGTAAGTCCAAAGGCTATTGATAAACACCATCGGCTTGGTCGCCACGGCGTGCAGGCCGGCGTATTCCCACATGATTTGATTGGCGTAAATCATATCCAGAAAGGCGACCGCGACCAGAAAGAACACGGCAATTTTGATTCCTTTTCGCAACCAGTCGCGAACCGAATGCTCGGAGCGACGAACGTGCAGGCGGTGCAGCAGTGCCTGATAAGTTTCGAGAAATTCGTCTATCGCTGAATGACTAACCATCCTCGCCTGGCGCAGAACAGTGTGTTCAATGCTGCCCGGGTTCTCCCGCTTGGAAAGCAGACGCTTCGCCACGCCGTTGTTCAATCCCATTTTGAGATCACTTTGATCGTCTTCGGAGTAGAGCGCCATTGTGCACACCTCCAGCAGGCCGTCGCCGACGTCACCCAATTGATAGGCGCGGCAGCCATCCCCGACGAACAGACCGCGTCCCCTCACGCTCCCTATTGTCAAATTCGCCTCGGAGAAGGTTTCTGAACCTCGAAGCTCGAAGCTGATCGGATAGGCCGGTGTGGCCCGTACGACACTCGGCTCATCAAGCTCACAGGTGTCGCGCAGTGGTGCCCAGTTCACTTCGCCATTGATCCCGGCTTGGAGGTACCGCTGCTGCCAGGACGACAGTTCTGACTGTGAGCGAAGATTCAACTTGCCCTCACCACTGACGGTGATTGAATGTCGATCGGTAAAATGCCCGGTTTCCCGGCAGGGATCGCACGACTCGGTACCACGACCACCGCAGCGGCCACAGGTGACTTGCGAGCTCCCCCGACACTGGTTACACGTGAGCTGTCCTTGACCATGGCAGGCACCGCACGCATATCGGGAGGGCGCGGTGCCGGACCAACCGCTACCCGCGCAGCTACTGCAACGAACTTTGCCGCCAGCACAGGCCGTACAGCGACACTTCCCTGCACCGCCACAGCCACTGCACCGATTTTTCCCCTGGCCGTTGCAGCGTGAGCAGTTGTAAGTATAAAGCCAGGTTTCCGGATGTTTGCCCAGACTCGTATTGGAAGACCAGACGGCCGTCTTAAGGCCGCTGCCCACGTACTTTTCAAGCCGCTCAACGTAATTAGTAACGTCACCTTGCTCAATGCGCTTGCAGGTCTCCCGCACCGCGCGTGTACAGTCCCCGTCTGAGTTGAATGAATTGCCGCGGTGAACCCCAACCAAACGCTCCTTGCTGGATTCCGCCCGCAACCGCCAGGTTTTATTGATGTCGAGTGTCACCACTTCCTGGGTTGCATCGGCTACACGAACCGTACTTCTGGTTGCATTGAACTGATCGCACAGTGCTTGGTCTGCCGAGGCTTGTATCCGGTCATTCAACGACTGTGATTCGCTCATTGCTCGTCCCCCGCCGCCTGCTCACCGCCTATCACATAATGCACTGTGCGTCCCAGACTGCGGATTGACTCCTGAAAAGAGGCCATCGTCGGGCGCTGAGGGCTACCGAACTCGTGGTATACCATCAGCGTGGCGCCAAGCACCAAGGCCCAAATCAGCAGCATGCTTTTGTGTGTCATTGTCATTGCGCAACTCCGCGGTCTTTAAGGGTTTGATAACGGTGAACGATACCTTTGAGCGCTTCATCCCAGCCATCGAGGCGAGGCTCCAGAACCTGGAGATGGTGGTAAACATGTAGTTGACTTTCCAGCCCGAGGCCAAACGGCAGCAGTACCGGCTGTGCTCGCAAGGCCCAACCCAGAGCCAGTGAACTCAAAGGGCTACTGTGCGCCCGAACCTGGCTCAAAAAATGCTGCGTCGCCCGGTTCTGCTCGACATAGGGGTTGGAGAAAAAGAACGTGCTCAGCAATACGGGTGCGGCCAGCACGCCCAGTACTAATCCGACCTGCAGCGCTATTCCCCGACCCCGGCGACAAACCACAGAAGTGCCCCGACGCTCGCGCCATAGGCTGACTATTTTCAGTGGCAGCTTGACCAGCGTCATCAGCACCAGCGCCAGGGACAAGGTCATGGAAATCGGCGGCACCAGCGTGGCTCGCAGGGCCCGCTTCGCCAGCGCTTCGTTGGCCGCGCCGTCAGCAAAGGTCTCGGCTTGGGCCTCCACTTCGGCCACCAGCCGGCGAGCCTCGCGGTTAACCATCGGGTCCACCACCTGTTGTTTGAACTGACGGTTGTTCCAGTCGGCAAGTGCTCCCGACACATAGAAGTCACCCATGGCCGCTTTAATGGAACGCTGCACACTGGAGTGGCGTTGGAACGCATCCCAAGACAGGCCGGGCTCAATGCCGCCTGACTGTTCATGCCACCGGGCATTGATCCGTTCGCGCACCGCTTCTTGCGCGATCAGGTTAAACACCGCTCGTTGATCCATGGTCCAACCTGAAGGCAGCACCACCCCTTCATTGGCACCCCAGCGAACCAGACCGCGTCCGGTCGTCGGATGACCACGAAACTCGTGCAAGGAACCCAGAGTTGAGGGGTACCCGGACTGCTCAAGAAAATCCGGTTCCAACAACGGACGAATTCGCTCGCGGTAGTGCGCCTGATCGTTGGTGTAGTGGTAGGATTTATCTTGCCAGCCTCCGTCCCCGCCGGCGACTTTGTTCACCCCTTGCGCCAGAAGCGAAACGCCTCCGGTCAGCGCGGCCATGAGACCGGTATTGACCAGGTTACGGGAGGTGGAAACCTCGGTTTCAATCAGCCAATGAGATGGCTCGACATAACCCAGGGGGCTGCGCTGCATTTGCTGATCGTAGCGTTGGTCGAGCCGTTCGCGACAGCCCTCCGTGCTACAGCCACTGCGGCGGTCAAAATACTCATAAATCCGCGGTCCCATTTGCTCCGCCAGCTCAGCCGACCGTCCTTCCAGCTGCGCGACCCCCTGTTGATAGTCCCCCCAGCCCTCGCGCACACGTTCCTCCGCCTGTACCCAGAGCGCCTCGGCTCTATCGGGTGCGCCCTGCAGCTCTCGGGTGTAGGTATCGTAATGGGTCAGATAGATTTGATAGCGCTCGCGCACCTGGCCCCGCAGTTGCCGGTAGCGTGCATAATGTTGATCAAAATCCCGGTAGGCGCGGTTGCGGACAAACTGGCGGGCAATGGTGCCGCGCTGATCTTCTACCCTCCGAACGAGATCCGGGTCAGCGTAGACAAGCGCCCCGAAGACTGTCAGAAAAGTCATTTCGGCAGCGCTGGGAGCAGCATCCGCGCCACCGTTGGGCGGAATGCCGTCGATGGCAATGGTGTTGTCCGCAAGACTGGCTCGCAACAGTTGACTGACCACCGCCTGCTGGCGCTGCTCGGGCGACGAGGGGTCAATCAACCAACGGTCGATCAACCACTTTTGGCCAAAAAACACCAGGGGCCAGACCACGATCACACACAGCGCCAGCCACCCCAGGGGCTTGATCCATCCCTGAGCACGGCGGCCGCGAATCCACAGGTCCGCCAATAGCAGTGAAACACCCACCCCGGAGACTGCCCGACCGAACAGCTCAATACCACGCAGAGCATCTTCGACACCGCCCCGGCCACCGACCACGGCTACCAGTTTGGCGTTGAAAATCAGCTCCGGCACCAGGTAGAGCGCCAACAACCCCACCATCAGCACGGACCAGCCCAAAGGCGTGCCCATCCGCATTGCATCAGTCTTCATCGGTGATTGGCAGCTCAATGGTGATGGGTGTGGCGGTTTCCAGCTCTAGGGATTCATCGGTCGGTGGAGGGGGCAGACGCAACAGGGGTGGGGCTTCCGGGGCCGTAGACGTCGCCGAGTCGGCTGAGGTCGGCTCCTCTAGCGCGACGCTGGGCACAGGTTCGCGCGTTGCGCCTGGCTCGGGTGAGTGCACCGCACAACCCGACAGTACCAACAGAACCACTGCCCACCTCATATTCTTCACCGTCATAATGCGCAGGCCCTGTTCGGCTATTTTTTTAGCCGATTATTTTCGGCATGTTGATTTTTCCGCCAATGTCGATGTATTTTACACACAACTTAGCCTCTTGCCCAACCCTGGAATCCGCCACACATTCCACCGCAACGCCTCACTCTGATCGCCCGCCTGAGCTGCCTACCTATACCCACTAAATCTGGTATCATCCCGCGTTTGGCGCGCACCCGGCGCCCTCCTTTTTCCTTGCCTGCGCCCCAGCCGCGCAGCCAGATTGCGGACAATCAACGATGCCTCTTGCGGATACAGTTTTGGCGGTAAATGACGACCTCCCGATCCGGACCGACCAGCCGGTCCACAGCGGCAAAGTCCGCTCGGTGTACTGGCTGACCGCCGCCGACAGCGAGCGTCTGATACGCGAGCGTGGCTACCCGGTCACCCCGGACGCACCGCTGGCCATCATGGTGATCAGCGACCGGATTTCCGCCTTTGAGTGCCTCTGGAAAGGCGAAGGCGGCCTGGAGGGGGTCCCCGGCAAGGGCGCCGCGCTCAATGCCATCTCCAATCACTGGTTCCAGCGGTTTCGCGAAGAGGGCCTGGCCGACAGTCATATACTGGACATTCCCCACCCGCTGGTCTGGATCGTACAGAAGGCCCGGCCGGTGATGATCGAAGCGATCTGCCGCCAGTACATCACCGGCTCCATGTGGCGCGCCTACGAGCGGGGCGAGCGCCAGTTCTGCGGCATCACCCTGCCCGATGGCCTGAAAAAGGACCAGAAACTGCCCGAGCTGTTGATCACCCCCTCCACCAAAGGCATTCTCAGAGGGCTGGACGGCGTGCCCGAGGCCGACGACGTCAATGTCAGCCGGGCCGACCTGGAGAAGCACTACCAGGCGTTCAACTTCCGTCGCAAAGAGGACATTGCCCTCTACGAGAAGCTGCTCAAGGACGGTTTCCGGGTGATCAGCCGGGAGCTGGAGACGCTCGATCAGATTTTTGTCGACACCAAATTCGAGTTTGGCTACGTGACCGATGCCGAGGGCCGGGAGAAGCTGATCTACATGGACGAAGTGGGCACTCCCGACTCCTCCCGCATCTGGGACGGCCCGGCCTACCGGAGTGGCCAGGTTGTGGAGAAGTCCAAAGAACAGTTTCGCCAGTTGTTGCTACACTACTTCCCGGACCCGGACGTCCTGCTGGACAAGAGCCGCATGGAGGAGCGCACCGCTCTGGCGGAAAAAACCGAGCTGCCGCGCGAGGTTCTGATGGAAGTGTCCGCCACCTACACCTCCATCGCCGAAAAGATCACCGGCCAGAAGCTGGCCCTGTCTGACAACCCGCGCGCCGACATTGTCGAATTGTTGCGCGACCAGTACGGCCTGGTCGATTAGAATTACCCCGGTACGGGCCACAAGGCCGCCCGGCGGGGTACAATAACCATAAATTCCTTTAGCGAGCCCCACTGCTATGTCACCACTGAAGCGTTTATTTGGCTCCCGCTCTCGCCAACCCACACTGGAAGAGCAAATCGAGGCCCTGGAAGGCCAGCCGGAGGCGGATCTGCTCGCCCTGGTACAGAGCGACGCCCAGGAGGCATTGCGCGAAGCGGCGCTCAACTATCTGAGCTACAACCAGACCCTGCTGAACCTGGCGCTCAACGACAACAGCGGCCGTCTGCAGCAGGCCGCGCGCAAACGCATCGGGCAGATGCTCGAAGCCGAGCACCTGACGCTGGAAGAGCTGACCAAGGCGGTCGCCGACCAGTCGCAGTTACTCTCACTGAGCAGCTATTCCGCGCGCGCCGGCCAGCAGGTACTGGACCAGATCAGTGAGCCGGAACTGCTACTGGAACTCGCCATCAACGGCGCCAGCATCCAGATCCGTCGCGCCGCGGCCGAGCGCATCAGCACCCGCCGCGAGCTGGAGAAACTCTACAAGTCCGCCCAGGGCCGTGACAAAACCGTCTACAAACTGGCCAAAACCCGCCTGGAAGCCTACAAAGCCGAGGATGCCCGCCGGGCCGAATCCGAGGCCCAGGCTCTGGTGCTCTGCGAGAAGCTCGAGCAACTGGCGCGGGTCGAACAGGACCCTCTGCGCCAGGCCAAACTGGACAAACTCGCCCAGGACTGGGCTGCCCTGACGGTGGAACCGCCGGAGGCCACGGCCCAGCGCTATCAGCAGGCGCTGCAGCAGCTGCGCGACCAGGAAGCCGCCGAGCGTGAAGCCGAAGCTCAGGTGCAGGCGGAAGAACAGGCCCGGGAGGCCGAAAAAAATCGGGCCCAGGAGCGCTTACAGGAGGCCGAGGCACAGACCCAGGCGCTATTGCGTGCGCTGTATGAAGCCGATAACGACACCCTCGCCGGCGAGACCTTCCCCGCCCAGCTCGAAGCGCTCGGCCAGGCGCTCGCCGCGCTCAATGAAAATCAACAGGCCCGCCTGCAACGCCAGAGAGAGCGGGCCCGGCAACTGCTGGAGCAACTGCGCGAACGGGGCAGCGTCAGCCACTGGCTGGAGCAATTGAAGCTCGCTGACACCGACGAGAGCAAAGCGGCGGCACGGCAGCAGTTGCAGCCGCTGCTCAAAGGCGCCCGAAATGCTCTGGGTGAGCCGCACCCGGAGCCGGTGGCCGCCGCCCTGGAAGAGCTCAAAGAGATTGAAGAGGCCGAAAAAGCGGCCGAACATACCGAGCGCAAACGGGTTCGGGAACTGGAAGGGCTGACCCGCCAGGGGCTGGGGGCGGCCCAGCGAGGCCAGGTGCGCCGCGCGCGCGGTCTGCATCGGGCGACGCTGGAGAAGCGCGAAGGGATCGAGCATCTGTCCAACCATCTGGCAGGCAAGTTGACCGAGCTGGACGAGGCCATCGAGCGGCTGAGTGACTGGCATGAGTTCGCCGTCACCCCCAAAAAAGAAACGCTGATTCGCGCCATGACCGAGCTGGAAAACAGCACCCTGCCCCCGGATGAGCTGGCCCGCAAGATCCACCAGCTGCAGGACGACTGGCGCGAAGTGAGCAAGGGCGTGCCCCACCACGATGAGTCGCTCTGGCATCTGTTCCAGGAGGCCTCCCACAAAGCCTTTGAGCCCTGCAAAGAGTTTTTTGAAACCCAGGCGCGCGAGCGCGAAGCCCATCAGGCCAAGCGAGACACCCTGATCGAACAGCTCGAGCAGTACCTCGAGGGTTACGACTGGGATCATCCTGTCTGGAAAGACGTGGAGCACACCCTCAAACAGGCCCGGCGCGAATGGCGCGACGCCTGGCCGGTGCCGCGCCAGTCGATCAAGGAGCAGGAAGCGCGCTTTGAGCCCCTCATGGACCAGTTGCACGGCAAGCTCAGCGAGGCCTACGAGGCCCATCGCGCCGCCAAGGAAGCGCTGGTGGCGCGCGCCCGCGAGCTGACCGAGCAGAGCGACCTGCATCAGGCCATCGAGGGAGCCAAACAACTGCAGGCTCAGTGGAAAACCGTGGGGTCATGTCGGCCGCGGGATGACCAGGCTCTGTGGAAACAGTTTCGCCAGCACTGCGACGCCATTTTCGAGCGCCGCCAGGAGCAGTTTCAGGCCGCCGATCAGGAGCGCAACGCCCACGCTGAAGAGGCGGAGAAGATCATCCAGCAGCTGCGCGGACTGCTGGACAATGGGCCGGAAAGCGCCGGCGCGCTGCGCACGCGCACCTCAGAGCTGAAAGCGGCCTTCCACAACCTGGGCGAATTGCCCCGCCAACGCATTCAGGCGATCAACGACGAATTTCACAAGGCCCTCAAAGCGCTCGACCATCGCCAGGCCGAAGTGCGTCATCAGGCCAGGGCGCGCCAGGAACAACAGCTGCTCAATGCGGCCGAGGCCGTGCGGGCCCTCGAGCTGGCCAGCCTGGAAAACAGTGGCACCACCGCTGCGCGGGAGGAGGCCGACATCGCCCTCCAGGCCGTTGAGCAGTGGCCCGGCGACAGCCGCGCCCGGCTCGAACAGCGACTGGAGGAGGCCACACAGCTCAGCGCCGAGCAACAACAGCAGAACCTGGAGGCACTGCACCTGCTGTGCATACGGGCTGAAATTCTCACCGAGCGGGAAACACCGGCAGAAGACAAATCGCGGCGCATGGACTATCAGATTCAGCAGCTGCAACAGGGCCTGGGACAGCAGGAAGACTCCCGGGATGGGTTGCTGCTGGAGTGGTTGAGCCTGGGCGGGGTATCGGACCCGGATTACTCCCGTCTGCTGACCCGCTTTCTGGCCAACTGGAAGACGTCGTAACGCCAGGGCGCCCCAAGGAAGGCGCCCCAAGGCGAGCATGACGGCATTTATCACGCTTGGCTCAACGATAGGTCGGTGGGGTGCGCTTAAAAGTACACAGTGCGCTTTAAGGTAACGGAGGACTGGCGCTTAGCGGCTCACCTTGCATTGCCACGTTGGCGCGTTTAATCTTCACTACCCTGAATGATATAACCAATAAAAAACGAGGATGTTGTATGGCCTTTGTTTCCAAAGAAGCCGCCAAGCAATACTGGCGTGCCAACATCAAACTGCTGGCGGTATTGCTGAGTATCTGGTTCATCGTCTCCTTTGGTGCCGGCATTCTGTTTGTCGATCAACTCAATGAAATCCGCATGGGCGGCTTCAAGCTCGGCTTCTGGTTCGCCCAGCAGGGCTCCATCTACACCTTCCTGGTCCTGATATTCGTGTATGTCTACAAAATGAATCAGCTCGACCGCCGCTTTGGTGTCCGGGAAGACGAGGAGTAGTCCATAGAAGCTCAAACACTGATCTATCTGGTGGTAGGCACCACCTTTGCAATTTATATCGGCATTGCCGTCTGGTCCCGTGCCGGCAGCACCAACGACTTTTACATTGCCGGGGGTGGGGTACACCCGGTCGCCAACGGCATGGCCACGGCCGCCGACTGGATGTCGGCCGCCTCCTTCATTTCCATGGCGGGGCTGATCGCCTTTCTGGGCTACGACGGCAGTGTCTACCTCATGGGCTGGACCGGCGGTTACGTGCTGTTGGCGCTCTGTCTGGCGCCCTACCTGCGCAAATTCGGCAAGTTCACCGTCCCGGATTTTATCGGCGACCGCTACTACTCCCAGATGGCCCGCACCGTGGCGGTCATCTGCGCCATTTTTGTCTCCTTCACCTATGTGGCCGGGCAGATGCGTGGCGTGGGTGTGGTGTTTTCGCGCTTTCTGGAAGTGGAAGTCACCACCGGCGTGCTGATCGGCATGGGCGTGGTCTTTTTCTACGCGGTGCTGGGGGGCATGAAAGGCATCACCTATACCCAGGTGGCGCAATACTGTGTGATGATTTTTGCCTACACGGTACCGGCCATTTACATCAGCCTGCTGATCACCGGCAACCCGATTCCCCAACTGGGTTTTGGCAGTCAGATGGCCGACGGCTCGGGCACCTACCTGCTGGACCGGCTCGATGGCCTGACTCGGGAGCTGGGCTTTACCGCCTACACCGAGGGCAAGAAATCCACCATTGATATGTTCTGTATTACGGCGGCACTGATGGTGGGCACCGCGGGTCTGCCCCATGTGATCGTGCGCTTCTTTACCGTGCCCAAGGTGCGGGATGCGCGCAAAAGCGCCGGCTGGGCCCTGCTGTTCATCGCCATTCTCTATACCACGGCGCCAGCCGTGGGTGCGTTCGCCCGGGTCAATATGTTCGAGACCATCAACGGTCCGGAAGCCCAGGGCGTGCCGCGCGAAAACATGCCCGAATGGGTGGAAACCTGGGAGACTACCGGGCTGATCAGCTGGGAGGATAAAAACCAGGACGGCCGACTGTTTTACAGTGGCGACGAGCGCAACGAGATGACCATCGACCCGGATATCATGGTGCTGGCCAATCCCGAAATTGCCGAGCTACCCAACTGGGTAATCGCCCTGGTGGCCGCCGGCGGTCTGGCCGCGGCTCTGTCCACAGCGGCCGGTCTGTTGCTGGTCATTTCCACCTCGGTGTCTCACGACCTGCTCAAACGCAACCTGATGCCACGGATCACCGAGAAGCAGGAGCTGCTGTTCGCCCGACTGGCGGCGGCCGGCGCCATCGGTCTGGCGGGCTATCTGGGGATCAACCCGCCCGGCTTTGTGGCGGAAGTGGTCGCCTTTGCCTTCGGTCTGGCGGCGGCGAGCTTCTTTCCCGCCATCATCATGGGTATTTTCTTCAAGCCCATGAACCAGTGGGGCGCGGTCAGTGGCATGCTCAGCGGTCTGATCTTTACCGCCGGCTATATTCTGGTGTTCAAGGGGGTGTTTTTCGAGCCATTGCTGCCCAACACCCCGGAATACTGGCTGCTGGGCATCTCACCGGAAGGCATCGGGTTTGTGGGGATGTTGCTGAACCTGGCGGTGGCGCTGACCGTGCGCTGGTACACACCGGATGCACCACCTCATATTCAGGACCTGGTCGAGAGCATCCGCTTTCCCCAGGGCTCCAGCGGCCCCAAGGGGCACTGACCGGGTGATCCCGGGCCGGACGCCTCGGCTTTGATTGAGCCGAGGCGCCCGGCCCACCGATCAACTCTCCAGCCAGACCTCACTCGCCCACTGCCAGACGTCATCCCAGGTCTCGTCGGTCAGGTCGCCGTCGCGCCAATAAACCACTTCGCCATCGGGGTCGACGCAGTAATAGTTACTGTTCACCTCGCACAGAGGCAAGAGGTAGCGCGGCACCCCTCTGGACCAGGCGGTGGCCGCCACTTCCGACAAGTGGGTGTGGGCGTGCGGGTCAGCGGCCGTCACCGGCTCCAGCGAACCGGTGACGATATCGCTGGCTTCCATCAGGAAGCGGCGCATTTCCCTTGGTATCGGCAGCAGCAATTCCTCTTCCACATCCACCAACGCCTCGTGGCTGGGCAGTTCCAGAGGAACGGGAATGGGTTGATGGGCGGCGCGCAGGCGCCTCAGGGTGTCTTCCATTGTAGGCTCTTGAGTGATGAATTTGGCGGGCCAATGCTAGCGCCCCGCCCGGGGGCTGACAAGCCCGTATTGACCCTACCTGCCAAAAATCAGGTCAGCCAGAGCACCCACTGCTGATACAGTGGCAGACCGATCAGCACATTGATGGGGAAAGTGATCCCCAGCGACGCCAACATCGCCAGACCGATGTTGGCCTCAGGCACGGCGGCGCGAATGGCCGCCGGCGCCGCGATGTAGGAGGCACTCGCCGCCAGGGCGGCCAACACCAGCACACTGCCCGCTGGCAGCCCCAGCCAGACGCCAAGCCCCAGACCGACCCAGGCCAGCACAAAGGGGGCGACCGCCGCAAACAACAGCAGGCGCCACTGTTGGATCGGCAGAGGAATGCAGGCCCGGGCGGTACAGATGCCCATCTCCAGCAGAAACAGCGCCAGAAAGGTCTTGAACCCGCCCATAAGGGTCGGCGTAATGGGTGCCAGGCCCTCGGGACCGTAACTCCAACCGATCACCACGCCCCCCACCAGCAGCAGGATGTTGCGGTTGGTCAGGGCTTCATGCCAGACGCCCATCTGGGTGTGAGAGCTGCCTTTCTGCTTCTGGTACCACCAGAGCATCACAATCAGTGCTGGCAGTTCCAGCAGCACCAGATATAATGTTGTTTCAGGCGCCAGAGACATGTCGGCTTTCTCGGCCAACGCCAGAGCCACGGCAAAGGTGCCGGCACTGACCGACCCGTAGTGGGCCGCGATGCTCACCGCGTCGGCGGTATCCAACCGGACCAGACGCCGAAGCAGAGGGTAGAGGACCACAGGAATCATCAGGCCGAGCGCGGCGATCAGCACCAGATCAAGCAGCGCCCCACTGTCAGAGCTGCCGTGCAGGGCGAGGCCACCCTTCAGGCCCAGGGTGAGCATCAGGAGTATCGACAGGGTTTCGTAAACAGCGCCGGGAACTTTCAGATCCGACTTGAGTACCCCGGCCAACAGGCCCAGGGCAAAAAAGGCAATGACAATATCCGGCACAGCGTTCTCCCGATTGAGGCCCTGTTTGAGGGCCGTTAAGACCGGTGGCGATTATCCCCACTTGGGACTATTATGACAAATATGTTTAATACCAAAACGTTATAGACCATCGTCCATGAAGCGACGCCATCCGGGCTTCCGCCCGCCGGTCGATACCAATGTGCGCACCGGCCGGTTTCTACCGACATAGCCCCCACTGGCCGTATTTTCCCTATAATGGTGAATCCGACTACAAACAGATTTCCCTATAATATCGGACCCACATATGCCCATAAAAGATAGTGCCCATCTGGAGCCGCTGCTGCTGCGAACCCTGGGCGAGCACACACTGGACCTGATTTACGCCAAAGACCGGGAGGGCCGCTTCCTGTTCGTCAATGCCGCCCTGGCGCGCGCGTTCGGGGTCCAATCCTCCAGAGAGGTGCTGGGAAAGTGGGACTTTGACTACCATCCGGAGGAGATGGCCCGGGGCTACTACGAGGATGATCAGAACGTGATCCGGTCGGGCCAGCCTCTGATTGACCGGGAAGAGCGGCTCAATGATGCCGCCACCGGCCGGCCCCGCTGGTACTCCACCACCAAGGTGCCACTAGAGGACGAAAATGGCAAAGTAATCGGTGTGATCGGCATCAGCCGTGACATCACCACAACCAAAGAGGCGGAGTTTGAAGCCCGCCGCCTGAATGCCGAGCTGGAACAGCGCGTCAATGAGCGCACCGAGGAGCTGAAAAAACTGGCCGAGACGCTGGAAAAAGAGCGCCATCTGATGCGCACACTGATCGACTCCATGCCCGACAACATCTACGCCAAAGACGACCAGAGCCGGTTTCTGCTCGCCAATCGGGCGGTCACCGACAGCATGGGAACCTCGCAGGCGGAAATCCTGGGCACGAGTGACTTCAATTACTTTCCGGAGGATCTGGCCCAGCAGTACTTCGATGACGAGCAGCAGCTGTTGCGCTCGGGGAAGCCTCTGCTCGATCGGGAAGAGCCCAGCGTCAACACCGAAACCGGGAAAACCCGCTGGTTGCTGACCAGTAAAGTCCCGGTGCGCAATGATGCCGGCCAGATTGTCGGCCTGGTCGGAATCGGGCGGGATATCTCCAAACGGCGCGAAGTCGAGCGGGCGCTACGCCGCAGCGAAGAGCGGTTTCGCAGCCTGACCGAGCTTTCCTCGGACTGGTACTGGGAACAGGACGAGCAGCTGCGATTTATCGATTTTACCGACGCCAACGCCCGCTCCGGGTTCCAGAAATCCGACGTTCTGGACAAAACAGTGCAAGAACTTCCCGGCACTGAGCCGCTCGGTCATGCCTGGCTGGAACACCAAAGCTTGACCGCCAGGCGCGAACCCTTTCGGGATCTCGAACTGCGTCGCCTCGCCTCCAACGGGGAAACCGTTTACCTGAGCCTCAGCGGACTGCCCATGTATGATGACCTGGGCCACTTTCAGGGGTATCGCGGTATCGGCCAGGATATTACCGAGCGCAAACGCTCGGAGGAACACGTTCACTATCTGGCAACCCACGACAGCCTGACCGGACTTCCCAATCGCTTCATGTTCAGCGAAATTCTGAACATCGCGATCGAATCCGCGCGCCGCTACCAGCGCAAACTCGCGGTGTTGTTCGTGGACCTGGATCGCTTCAAAACCATCAACGATACCCTGGGCCACGACGCCGGTGACACCCTGTTGAAAGCATTGGCACACCGCTTTACCGACTGCCTGCGCTCCAGCGATACCGTTGCCCGACTGGGCGGGGACGAGTTTGTCATCCTGCTGCAGGAGGTCGAGACCCCCGACAAGGTCAGCAACGTCGCCCAGAAGCTGATCTCGGCGGCGGTCAGGCCGGTCACGATTCTGGGACAGGAATGCCGGGTCACCGCCAGCATCGGCATCTGCATGTACCCGACCGATGCGGACGACGAGCAGACGCTGATGAAAAACGCCGATATCGCCATGTATCGGGCCAAGGCGGAAGGCAAGAACACCTACCAGTTTTATTCCCCCGACATCCAGGAGCGCTCGCTGGAGCGACTGATGCTGGAAAACAACCTGCGCCTCGCCCTGGAGCGCAATCAGTTCTTTCTCCATTACCAGGCCAAGCGCAACCTGAAAAGCGGCGAGATCGCCGGCGTGGAGGCCCTGGTACGCTGGCAACACCCGGACCTGGGCATCGTCTCTCCGGCCCAGTTCATTCCCCTGGCGGAAGAGACAGGGCTGATCGTCATCATCGGTCGCTGGGTACTCAAAACAGCGTGCGAGCAGAATATGGCGTGGCAGGAAGAGGGGTTGCCTCCCATCTGCATGGCGGTCAACTTGTCGGCGAGGCAGTTTTTTGATGAACACCTGGTCGAGGATATCGCCACGGCACTCAATGAGTCGGGCATGAAGCCCGAACTGCTCGAACTGGAAATTACCGAGGGCATGGTGATGCAGGACGCCGAGCGGGCGATCCGGATTCTCACGGCCATCAAAGCGCTCGGCGTCCGGCTGGCCATCGACGACTTTGGCGTGGGCTACTCCTCCCTCGCCCAGATCAAGCGCTTTCCGATTGACACCCTCAAGGTGGACCGGTCATTCATTCGTGACATCCCCGCCGATCGGGAGGACCAGGCCATCACCCAGGCCATCATTGCCATGGGTCGGACGCTGAGCCTGACCGTTGTGGCCGAGGGGGTGGAGACGGTGGAGCAGGAGACCTTCCTCCGGGATCATTCCTGTGACCAATCCCAGGGCTTCTACTTCAGCCGTCCGGTGGGACCGGGCGAATTCGCCACTCTGATGCGGGATAAAAAGCCCTACCCCGAGCGTTGATCACAACGAGGAGTGAGCAACAGGGTGATCAGCCCCGATCCAGCAGACTGCGCAGATCGATCAGCGCCGCATTGGCCCGGGAAATATAGGAGGCCATGACCAGCGAGTGGTTGGCGAGCAGGCCAAAGCCACTGCCGTTGAGAATCATGGGGCTCATCACCGGACGCTGGGTGGCTTCCAGTTCGCGCACGATCTGGCCCAGGCTGACGCGGGCGTTTTTGTCATCCAGCACATCGGCAAACTCGATTTCTGCCGCCTTGAGCAGATGGATCAGCGCCCAGGCCGAGCCTCGCGCCTCGTAATAGACATTATCCAGCGCCGTCCAGGGCGTTTTCACCACAACCTCACTGGGTGAAACCTCCTCGGTTTCCCCCATCTGGACCGGGAAGTCGGTATTGAGGCGACGCTGTCCAACGCTGGCGCTCAGGCGCTGCGACAGGCTGCCCAGGCGGGTTTCGACAGTGCTCAACCAGTAGCGCAGGTTATCCGCGCGGGTATAGAACTCCGCATTACTGCCATTCGCACCGCTCAAACGCTCCAGGTAGTTGCGCATGAAATCAATGCCTTCGCGGTACTGGCGCTCTGTGGCGGGCATGATCCAGCTGTCAGTGTTGAAATTCAGCCGCGATTCGGCCAGTGCCAGATCTTCATCTTCGCGCGACTGGGACTGTGAGCGACTGAAGGCCTCGCGCATGGCTTTGACCGCATCGCGCACCTGAATCACCACGCCGTACTCCCAGCTGGGCATATTGTCCAGCCAGATACCCGGCAGACTGATATCGTTGGTGAGAAAACCACCGGGTTTATCCAGCAGAGTCTCGGTCACCTTGACCAGAGTCGCGGTCATCACCACCCCGCGGTTCGGCTCGCTGCCACTGGTCGCCAGCTCCGACTCCACATTGTCGCGCACATCGAAAAAGCCCGGCGTCATGCTCCAGTAGACCCCCAGGCCCAGCGCCAGCACCAGGTACAAAGCCACAACGGCGGCCGCCAGCTTCAACCAGATTCCGGCACGCGACACATCTTCACGGGTATTGGCAAAGGTGTCGCGCAGTTTGCGACGGGTGGTGATCCACAGTTGTTTGGTTCTGGACACAGGCATGTTGGCACTCCCTACTTTATTAATAGACGCCGCGTTAGTGGTGAGGGCGGTCAAAGACGCTGACCGCATGGGCGGTGACGGTCTGGCGGCTGCCGTCATCGAACTCCAGAATCAAGTCTAGCGGATCTCCGGTGCGCGGGCGACGATTGAGCTTGAACAGCATGACGTGATAGCCCCCCGACTGAAAGCGCACCTCGGCCCCAGGAGCGAGAGTGACCGAATCCACCCGACGCATCCGCATCATGCCATCGCGGGTTTCATGGCGGTGCAACTCGGCGCGCTCGGCGAACTCGGCGTGCACGTCCACCAGTACGTGCTCCCGATCACCGGGATTGCGCAGCAGAAAGTAGGCGGAGCTGTTGTCCTTACCCGGGATCGGCACCCGAACCGTGGCGTCAATCACTTCAATGGTGGCGGCCGCTTCAGGCCTGGATTCGGCCCAGGCCGCAACGCTGAGCAAGGTCAGCAGAGTCAGGGTCAACAATCGCATACACAGTCTCTCTTTTCAGTTTCGCAGTGCCTTTCGGCCCTGCAATGTCATGGGGGCGCGCGAGCCAGTTGGCAGTTTTTCCACTCCACTTCGGCTACAATGCCCGAACTTACACCAGCCACCGGGGGTCCCAGTGGGGCGGGGCCGGTGCGCCGAATCCTGCAGCGGCTGGGGGTATGATACGCTCCCGCCGCCAGATCAGTCACGCAACGCGGAAAATGGCTCTACCCATGCTGACACTTTTACACCAGAATTTGTTGATTCGCTTTTTCGGCCTGCTACTGCTCGTCGGCACCGCGCCTGTTTTGGCCCAGGACCCGATAAGCTCCGGGCAGAGCAACCAGAACGACAGCCTGCTGGGCGGCGGGGACGACTTTCTGCCAGTCACCGAGGCCTTTCAGATCGAAGCCCGCCTTTACGACAGCCAGCTCGTCGTTCACTGGGAGATCGCACCCGACTACTATCTGTATAAAGAGCGGTTCCGCCTGAGTGCCACCCCCGAGCCCGAAGGGTTTGACCCGGCGTTCAGTGACAACACCGTCGAAAAGTACGACGAGTACTTTGAAAAAGACATGGACGTCTACTACGACAGTGCCACCATCCGGATGGACCTGCCCAAGGATGCCGAAACCTTCACTCTGCGGGTCGAGTCCCAGGGCTGTGCCGATGCCGGGCTCTGCTACCCCCCGCAAGTCGATACCCTCTCGGTAGACCCGGCCAGTGGCGATGTGGACATTCAGGCCGCGGCCGCCGGCACGACCCCGGACTCGGGTCCCGGGTCAAGCGCCGGCTCCGCCGCCCCCGAGACGGCCACCACCTGGCTCCCCTACATCCTCTTGCTGGCACTATTGGGCGGTATCATCCTCAACCTCATGCCCTGTGTGTTCCCGGTGCTTTCCATCAAGGTCATGAGTCTGGCACAGGCCGATCGCGCCCGACTGCCACTGCACGGTTGGGCCTACACGGCCGGCATTGTCGCCTGTTTTCTGGTGTTCGCCGGTATCCTGCTGCTGGCCCGGGCCGGCGGCGAGGCCATTGGCTGGGGCTTCCAGCTGCAATCGCCTCTGTTGATTGCGGCGCTCGCCTACCTGTTTTTTGTGTTGGGGCTGAGCCTCTCGGGGCTTCTGCCTCTGGGCACTCGCTGGATGGGCGTCGGGCAGAGCCTGACCCAGCGCACCGGGCTGACCGGCTCTTTCTTTACCGGTGTTCTGGCCGCCGTGGTCGCCAGCCCCTGCACCGCTCCCTTTATGGGCGCCGCGCTGGGCTTCGCCCTGACCCAGCCCCCGCTGGTGAGTCTGAGCGTGTTCGTCGCCCTGGGCCTGGGCATGGCCCTGCCCCTGCTGCTGCTGTGCTATGTCCCCGCGCTGGTCCGCCACCTGCCCCGGCCCGGCCCCTGGATGGAGACGCTCAAGCAGGTTCTCGCCTTTCCCCTTTATCTCACGGCCATCTGGCTGTTGTGGGTCCTGGGGCGACAGGCTGGCACCGATGCCATCATTGCCCTCTGCCTCGGCGCCCTGGCCATTGCCTTTGCCGGCTGGCTGGGCACTCGCTCGCTCAGCTCGGGCTTTGGGCTCTGGAGCCGACGGGCGCTGGTGTTGAGTGCCTGGGCCGCCGCTCTGTTTTTGCCCTGGCAGTCACTCAACGAGTCGGCCGAAACCGACCGCTGGGAGCCCTATTCCGCCAACCGGCTGGCCGAACTGCGCGCTCAGGACCGGCCGGTGTTCGTCAACCTCACCGCCGACTGGTGCCTGACCTGCCTCGCCAACGAGCAGGTCACCCTGGACACGGACAGGATCGAGGCGGCCTTCGACCAGCACAATGTCGCCACCCTCAAGGGCGACTGGACCAACCGCGACCCGGCCATTACCCGACTGCTGGAAGATTACGATCGCAGCGGCGTGCCTCTGTACCTCTGGTTCCCGGCCGGACACTCCGGGCCTGGAGAGGTGTTACCCCAGCTATTGCGCAAAAAACACCTGCTGCAAGCGATAGAGTCCGAAGAAGCTGGCAATATCTGAAATATTTACCGACGTTAACCCATTTTTCGCACACTTTTCTCGATCCTCTGCTATCTTGTAACTAAGTGTGCGGGCTTTGTTGCGAAAACAGCCTCCGGGTGTGTCGATCAGCGGGGTCTACAAGCTAACAAACTCAATAACAGGCCGAACGTCCGGCATCTTGCCGACATTTGAATCCAATTTGATAAAAAGCCGCGCTGACCGTGGACACTGTTGCTTTTTTGCGGCAAACTCGCCCCCATAATGTGCCACCGAGGCCGATCACCGGGCGGTATCTGACGGTGTTCAGCATCCTTTGAGGCAATAACGGGATTGATCATGGCAACCATTCTGGTTTTACACGGCCCCAACCTGAACATGCTCGGGCAACGTGAGCCCGGCATCTATGGGGCCCAGACTCTGGAGAGCATCAATCAGGCGCTGACCGAACAGTGTCGGGCCAGCGGCCACCACCTGCTCAGCCTGCAGAGCAATGCCGAGTATGAACTGATTGACCGCATTCACGAGGCCAGCCGGGACGGAGTGGATTTCATCCTGTTCAACCCCGCCGCTTTCACTCATACCAGCGTGGCGCTGCGGGACGCACTCCTGGCCGTCGCCATTCCTTTTATTGAGGTTCACCTGTCCAACGTGCACAGTCGCGAAGCCTTTCGCCAGCACTCCTATTTCTCGGACATCGCCCGGGGGGTGATCTGTGGCTTCGGCGCCACCAGCTACGAGCTGGCTCTGCAGGCTGCCCTGCGCGCGCTGGAAACAGACAACTGATACTTTACCCGCTGCCCCTGGCAGCCAAACTCATTCATCCGTTGCATTAAAGAGAGGGCCCAATGGATATTCGCAAAATCAAAAAGCTGATCGAGCTGCTGGAAGAGTCCGATGTCGGCGAGCTGGAAATCAAAGAGGGCGAGGAATCCGTCCGTATCAGCCGCAATAACCCCCACGCACAGTACTTTACCAGTGCGCCCATGCAGCAGGCTCCGGCCCAGGCAGCTCCAGCGGCCGCTCCGGCACCCGCGCCCGAAGCCAGCGCCGCGCCAGTGGCCGAAGAGCCCGGCGGCCACGTGGTGAAGTCCCCGATGGTGGGCACCTTCTACCGCTCCCCCAGCCCCGGCTCCCCCACCTTTGTGGAAGTCGGAAAACACGTCAAGGCGGGCGATGTTATCTGCATTATTGAAGCGATGAAGATGATGAACCAAATCGAAGCCGACAAGGCGGGCGTGATCGAAGCCATACTCGTGGACGACGGCGAGCCGGTTGAGTTTGATCAACCCCTGGTAACGATTGTTTAAAATCCAGAGCCGAGGATTTGGTTTATGTTTGAGAAAGTATTGATCGCCAATCGCGGCGAAATTGCCCTGCGCATCCTGCGCGCCTGCAAAGAGATGGGCATCAAGACCGTCGCGGTTCACTCACAGGTCGACCGGGACCTGAAGCATGTGCGCCTGGCGGATGAGTCCGTGTGTATCGGCCCCAACCCCTCTGCCAAGAGCTACCTGAACATTCCGGCCATCATCAGCGCCATGGAAGTGACCGACTCGGTGGCCGTGCACCCGGGTTACGGCTTTCTGGCGGAAAACGCTGACTTTGCCGAGCAGGTACAGAAAAGCGGCTTTGTGTTCATCGGGCCCGACCCGGAAACCATTCGCATGATGGGCGACAAGGTCGCCGCCATTGCCGCCATGAAAAAGGCGGGCGTACCCACGGTACCCGGCTCCGATGGCCCCTTGCCGGCCCAGGACCGGGACCGGTGTCTCGCCATGGGGCGCGAGGTCGGCTACCCGGTGATCATCAAGGCGGCCGCCGGTGGCGGCGGACGGGGTATGCGCGTGGTGCATACCGAAGCCTCACTGATGAACTCGATCCACATCACCCAGAACGAAGCCAAGTCGGCGTTTGGCGACGATACCGTCTATATGGAGAAGTTTCTCCAGAATCCGCGCCATGTGGAAATTCAGGTATTGTCCGACGGCCAGGGCAACGCCATCCACCTGGGCGACCGGGACTGCTCTCTGCAGCGTCGGCACCAGAAGGTGATCGAGGAGGCACCGGCACCGGGCATTCCCGACGATGTGCGCCAGTCCACGGCCGAGGCCTGCGTCAACGCCTGTATCAAAATGGGCTACAAGGGTGCCGGCACCTTCGAGTTCCTGTACGAAGACGGCCACTTCTACTTTATCGAGATGAACACCCGCATCCAGGTGGAGCATCCGGTATCGGAGATGGTCACCGGCGTTGACATCATCAAGGAGCAGATCCGCGTCTGTTCCGGGCAGAAGCTGTCACTCACGCAGGAGGATATCGTCATCCGCGGCCATTCGTTCGAGTGCCGGATCAATGCCGAGGACCCGAAGACGTTCATGCCCTGCCCGGGCAAGGTCAAGACCTTCCACCCACCGGGCGGCCTGGGTGTGCGTGTGGATTCGCATCTGTACTGCGGCTATACCGTACCTCCCAACTACGACTCCATGGTGGCCAAGATCATTACCTATGGGGATAACCGGGAGGAGGCGCTCAATCGCATGCGCCACGCCCTGGAAGAAACCGTGATCGATGGCATCCGCACCAACATCTCCCTGCACCAGTGGCTGGTGCGGGACGAGGAGTTCCGCAAAGGCGGGGTCAACATCCATTACCTGGAAAAGAAGCTGGCGAGCTAAGAGAGTGGACAGAGGCAGGTGGCGCTTGCGCTTACCTGCCCTACCCGACGCCAGGAGATTGACGGTCATCTGGCGTCGACCCACCCGCCAACCATTGTCGCGCCCATCGCCTGAACGCACCCACAAAGACCCGACTCCATGCCCTGGCTACAGCTCAAAATCACTACCGATCGCAAAGCCGCCGAGCCGCTCGAAGATCTGCTGCTCGCCAGCGGTGCCGTGTCGGTGACCCTGGAAGACAACGCCGATCAGCCCATACTGGAACCCGCTCTGGGGGAGACACCCCTGTGGGACCAGGTGCGCCTGACCGGGCTCTACGACGCCGAAGTAGGCACGAGTGCGGTCCTGCGTCGGCTCGCCGACGCCTGGGGACGGGCTCTGCCGGAGCATCACTGGGAACAGCTGGAGGACAAGGACTGGGAGCGGGAGTGGATGAGCCACTACCAGGCGATTCGCTGCGGCGAGCGACTCTGGGTCTGCCCCAGCTGGCAGGAACCTCCGGAGCCGGACAAGGTCAACCTGATGCTGGACCCGGGGCTCGCCTTTGGCACCGGCACCCATCCGACCACTTTCCTCTGCCTGGAATGGCTGGACGCCCAGCCGGTCGAGGGGCTCGAACTGGTGGATTACGGGTGTGGCTCGGGTATCCTGGGTGTGGCCGCTTTGCTGCTGGGCGCGCGCCACGTGGTGGGTGTGGATATTGACCCCCAGGCACTGCTGGCCACCCGGGACAATGCCCGGCGCAACGGCTTGCCCGAGGATGCCATGCCGGTCTACTTGCCGGCAAAGTGTCCCGAGGCGCCGGCCGATATCATGCTCGCCAACATTCTGGCCGGCCCCCTGGTACAGCTGGCGCCGAAACTTCAGCAAATGACCCGCAATGGCGGTAAAATCTGCCTCTCGGGCATCCTTGCTACCCAGGCCGACACGGTCATGGATGCCTACCGCCCCTGGTTCGATTTTGATCCGGTTGCGCAACGCGAAGAATGGGTTCGCCTGACCGGCACAAAAGTACGCCCCTGACCGATCGCCGGGAAGCGTTACCGAAAGAGCCGGGAGCGGTACCGAAACTAAGTGCCGGTAGCGTTACCGAAAAGAAGAGGATCGCCAAAGCCATGACCAGCACCCAGATGGTAACCCGCTGCCCTCAGTGTGGAACCTCCTTCCGGATTACCCCGGCGCAGCTCCAATCCGCCCGTGGGGCGGTGCGCTGTGGTGCTTGTCTGCATATCTTCAAAGCCCGGGATCACCTGGTAGGCGCGGCCAGCGAAGCCGAGACGAGCTCGGCACTGGTGCGAAAGCCCAATGGCGATACCGCCCGGAGCGCCACGCCAACCCGGCCCTCCACCAAAACCACAGCGGGTGCCCGGCCTCCAGCCGCCGGCCCGAAGGCCACTCCCCGCCAGCCGAATACGGAAACCGGCAAACCGGCCTCTCAGTCAGAACGCAAACCCGCGCGAGCCCCCTCCGAGAGCCGCTCATCGACGACGAAGCCCGAAACCAAAGAGCGACAGCTGAGTTTTGATCAGGAGCGCATCGACGAGGAGTGGAGCCAGCTGGACGACGATGACTTTCTGATCAGCGACGACATGGGCGAAAGCAGGACGAGCGAGGAAGAGGACCCGTTTGGCATCGGCAAGCAGTCCCGCGCCAGCAGCCACTCGCTGTTCGAACGGGCCCCGAAACCCGAAAGCGAGCAGGACCAGGAA
Source organism: Marinimicrobium sp. C2-29 (assembly GCF_038419845.1). Classification (NCBI taxonomy): domain Bacteria; kingdom Pseudomonadati; phylum Pseudomonadota; class Gammaproteobacteria; order Cellvibrionales; family Cellvibrionaceae; genus Marinimicrobium; species Marinimicrobium sp. C2-29. Next base: position 159,866 of record NZ_JBCAQT010000006.1, on the reverse strand, counting down.
CCCACTGACGACACCGACGAATCCTGGGCCATGAGCCTGCTCGAGGAGGAGGAAGAGTCCTCCAGTGCCGACGTCTCACTGAGCAAACCCTCGGGGGAACCTTCACGCCCCAGCTTTGAACTGGTGGAAGAGCCCACCGACGCCGAACTGGAGCAGGCGTCCAGGGACAGTGAGCACATGAACTTTCACATGGAGCCGAGCGACAGCACTGAAGAGTCGGGCTACCGAGGGGAGCACCTGCGTGCCCGCGACCCCGAACGCAGCGCACTGTTGATGAACATCGACCCGGAACCGGTGGAAATGACCTGGACCCGGCAGCACCACCGTCAGCAGCGACGCAAATGGCTCTGGGGAGGGTTGGCTCTGGTCGCGCTCCTGTTGATTCTGGTCCAGGTGGCCTGGCTGCAGTTTGACCGCCTGAGCCGGATAGAGCCTTATCGCTCTGTCTACGCCACGGCCTGTGGTGTGCTCGGCTGCACCCTGCCTACCCTGGAAGACCGCAGCCGCATCCGGGCCTACAACCTGGTGGTGCGCAACCACCCGGATCGGGAGAACGCTCTGGTGGTCGATGCCATCCTGCTCAACAATGCCGGCTTCGCCCAATCCTTTCCCGACCTGATCCTGGAATTCAGCGACCTCAACGGCGAAGCTGTGGCCGCCCGGCGCTTCTCCCCGGATGAGTACCTGTCCGGCGAGCTGGCGGGCCGGGAGTCCATGCCACCCAATCAGCCCGTTCACCTGACCCTGGAACTGGTCGACCCCGGAGAAGAAGCGGTAAACTATCGCGCCTATATTCCTGATTGAGTGGCGCCATAATCTGCTTTCATTTTTGGGAATGTGGTCAAAAAAACACCGCTTATGAGCATTTGCTCGTTCCCAATTTCGAGCCAAACGGGTATCATGTCGGACCTTTTCCGGGGCTCATTGCTTCCTCGATTAAAGGTCATTTATCCGTGTTCCAGATCGGTCCCTATCGCATCGACAGCCAGGTCATTCTCGCCCCCATGGCGGGGGTTACCGACCGGCCGTTTCGCCAGCTGTGCCGGAACCTGGGCGCGGGGCTGGTGGTCTCGGAGATGGTGACCTCGGACTCGAGCCTCTGGGGCAGCCGCAAAAGCCAGTTGCGCCTGGATCATGCCGGAGAGGCCGAACCGATCTCCGTACAGATCGCCGGCGGTGATCCGGAAACAATGGCTGAGGCCGCTCGACTCAATGCCGACAACGGCGCCCAGATCATCGACATCAATATGGGCTGCCCGGCCAAAAAAGTGTGCAAAAAGGCCGCCGGGTCAGCGTTGTTACGCGACGAGCCCCTGGTGGCGGAGATACTCAAAGCCGTGGTCGAGGCCGTCGATTTGCCGGTCACGTTGAAAATCCGCACCGGCTGGGACCTCGACCACCGAAATGCGGTGCGGGTGGCCCGGATGGCCGAAGATACCGGAATCGCCGCCCTGGCGGTTCATGGCCGCACCCGGGCCTGCCGTTATCAGGGCGAGGCGGAATACGATACCATTGCCGCCGTAGTGGATGCTGTGAACCTGCCAGTGTTCGCCAACGGCGATATCGACACACCGCGCAAGGCGCGTCGGGTGCTCGATTATACCGGCGCCCAGGCGGTCATGATCGGCCGGGCCGCCCAGGGGCGCCCCTGGATTTTCCGGGAAGTGGACCACTACCTGCGTTACGGTCAGTGGACCCCGGAACCCTCCCTGACGGAAGTCAGGGATATTCTTTGCAGTCATTTGCGTGAACTTTACGGTTTCTATGGCGATTTCATGGGACCGCGTATTGCCCGTAAGCACCTCGGGTGGTACCTGCAGACGGTCTCCGACAGTGAGTCCTTCCGCCAGGCTTTCAACCGTATGGACAGCGCCCAAGAACAACACGACAGCGTTCAACATTTTTTTGGACAGCTGATAGCTAGAGAGGATCAAGCGGCATGAGCACAGCAGAAAATCTACTGGCCGAGGCGGCTCCCACGGAGGGCGCCAACGGCCAAGAGCACACCCCGGCTCACGGACAGCACACTCTGACACACGGAGAGCATACCCCGAGTCATGGAGGGTCCCTGCGAGGTTGTGTGGAGCAGGCCATGGAAAACTACTTCCAGAACCTGGACGGGCAACCGGTGAGCGATGTCTACAACATGGTCATGGCGGAAGTGGAAGCCCCCCTGCTCGAAATCGTACTCAAGTACACCCGTCACAATCAGACCCGCGCCGCGCACGTGCTGGGTCTGAATCGAGGGACACTACGCAAGAAGCTCAAGCAATACGATCTGCTCTGATCGACGGCCCACAGATTGATCCAGGGGGGTGGCCCAAAGCCACCCCCTTTGCTTTGGTAAACGTCATCGGCTTTTTGACCCATTAGGCTTTGACCCACTAACCCGAGGAAAACCCACCGATATGTCCAGTGCTACCCAACTTGCCCCCGTAAACCGCGCTTTGGTCAGCGTCTCCGACAAGACCGGCATTGTCGAGTTTGCCCAGGCGTTGCACCAACGCGGCGTGGAGATTCTCTCCACCGGCGGCACCTTCCGCCTGCTCAAAGAGAACGGCGTTCCCGCCGTGGAAGTCTCCGACTACACCGGCTTCCCGGAAATGATGGACGGCCGGGTGAAAACCCTGCACCCGAAAGTCCATGGCGGCATTCTGGGGCGGCGCGGTCAGGACGAGGCGGTCATGGCCGAGCACGGCATCGACGCCATCGACATGGTGGTGGTGAACCTCTACCCGTTTGAGCAGACCGTGGCCAAGCCCGGCTGTAGCCTGGAAGACGCGGTGGAAAACATCGACATCGGCGGGCCCACCATGGTGCGCGCGGCCGCCAAGAACCATGCTCACGTCAATATCGTGGTCAATGCCAACGACTACGGGCGCATTCTGAACGAGCTGGAAGCCCACGACGGCCAGACCAGTTACGAACTGCGCTTCGACCTGGCGATCAAGGCCTACGAGCACACTGCCGCCTATGACGGCGCCATTGCCAACCATTTCGGGCGCAAGGTCGAGGGTGGCAGCGAAGACTTCCCGCGCACCTTCAACCGCCAGTTTCACAAGACCCAGGAAATGCGCTACGGCGAAAATCCCCACCAGAAAGCCGCTTTCTATGTGGAGCAAAATCCCGCCGAAGCCAGTATCGCCACCGCCAAGCAGCTGCAGGGCAAAGAGCTGTCCTATAACAACGTGGCTGATACCGACGCCGCGCTCGAGTGCGTGAAGAGCTTTGACGAGCCGGCCTGCGTGATCGTCAAGCACGCCAACCCCTGCGGTGTGGCCAGCGCCGCGGACCTGAAAAGCGCCTATGATCTGGCGTTCGCGACCGATCCGGAATCGGCGTTTGGCGGCATTATCGCCTTCAACCGCGAGTTGGATGCCGCCACCGCCCAGGCCATTGTCGAGCGCCAGTTTGTCGAGGTGATCATCGCCCCGAGCATCTCCGAGGAGGCGGTGCAGGCGGTCAAGGCCAAGAAAAACGTGCGCCTGCTCGCCTGCGGCGAATGGAACAAAGAGCGCATCGGCGGGCTCGACTACAAGCGCGTCACCGGCGGCCTGCTGGTGCAGGACAAAGACACCGGCATGGTCACCGAAAGTGAGCTGAAGGTCGCCACCAAACGCGCCCCCACCGAACAGGAAATCCGCGATCTGCTGTTCGCCTGGAAAGTCGCCAAGTTCGTCAAATCCAACGCCATCGTCTACGCCAAAGACAATCAGACCGTGGGCGTGGGCGCCGGTCAGATGAGCCGGGTCAACTCCGCGCGCATTGCCGGCATCAAGGCCGAGCACGCGGGCCTGGAAGTAAAGGGCTCGGTCATGGCGTCCGATGCGTTTTTTCCCTTCCGCGATGGCCTGGACAATGCGGGCGCCGCCGGTATCACCGCCGTGATTCAACCGGGCGGCTCCATGCGCGATGAAGAGGTGATCGCCGCCGCTGACGAGCACAACATCGCCATGGTCTTCACCGGCATGCGCCACTTCCGGCACTAAGGAGTCAACATGAACCTACTGGTCATCGGCGGAGGCGGACGTGAACACGCCCTCGCCTGGAAAGCCGCTCAAAGCGACAAGGTCACCACCGTCTTTGTGGCGCCGGGTAATGCCGGCACCGCTCTGGAAGCCAAATTGGAAAACGTCGATATCGATGTGCTCGACTTCCCGGCGCTGGGGGATTTTGCCCAAAAGAACGACGTTGCGCTCACTATCGTCGGCCCGGAAGCGCCACTGGTGGAAGGCGTGGTGGATTATTTCACTGAGCGGAAGTTGCCCTGCTTTGGCCCCACCCAAGGCGCCGCTCAGCTGGAAGGCTCCAAAGCCTTCACCAAAGACTTTCTGGCACGACACAAGATTCCCTCGGCGGACTACCAGACCTTTACCGAGGTCGAGCCAGCTCTCGCCTATCTGGACAAGATGGGCGCCCCCATTGTGGTCAAGGCCGACGGCCTGGCCGCCGGCAAGGGCGTGATCGTTGCCGAGACGCTGGAGCAGGCCAAAGACGCGGTGCGCGACATGCTATCGGGCAACGCCTTCGGCGAGGCCGGTTGCCGCGTGGTGATTGAGGAGTTTCTGACCGGCGAGGAAGCCAGTTTTATCGTCATGGTGGACGGCAAGCACATCCTGCCTATGGCCACCAGCCAGGACCACAAGCGCGTGGGCGAAGGCGATACCGGCCCCAACACCGGCGGTATGGGGGCCTATTCCCCGGCACCCGTGGTCACACAGGCGGTGCACGACCGGATCATGGAGCAGGTGATTGTTCCCACCGTCGAGGGCATGGCGGCCGAGGGCAATCCCTATACCGGCTTTCTGTACGCCGGCCTGATGATCTCCCCGGAGGGACAGCCCAAGGTCATTGAATACAACTGCCGCTTCGGCGACCCCGAAACCCAACCCATTGTGCTGCGTCTGAAGTCCGACCTGGCCGAGCTGTGCCAGGCCGGCGTGGAAGGCCGCCTGAACGAAATGAGCACTGACTGGGACGAGCGCGCAGCCGTGGGTGTGGTACTGGCCGCTGGCGGCTATCCCGGCGGCTACCGCAAAGGCGATGAGATCACCGGCCTGCCCACTGAAGAGACCCCGGGCGAGCGCGTCTTTCACGCCGGCACCAGGACCCTCGATGGCAAGGTCGTCACCAACGGGGGCCGGGTGCTGTGCGCCACAGCGTTGGGCGGGAGTGTCAGCGAAGCGCAAAAGCGCGCCTACCAACTGGCCGACCGCATCCAGTGGAATGATGTCTTCTATCGCAAGGATATCGCCTACCGGGCGATTGCCCGCGAGCAGCAATCCGGCTAAAGTGCTCCCGGGCGGCCCAGGGGCCGCCCGGCGCTTTTCCTTCCTTCCCTGTATCGCCTCCTCTCGCCTCTTATCCCGGGATAGCTCTCCCAGGACATCCTCTCTGATGGGGGCACGCCCGTGATGCCACTCCTCCGGCTCGACGAACGCTCTGCCCTACTCAATGGAAATGCTTCTTATATTATTATATTTCCATAAAATCTAAGACAATCCCGAATTTGCCAATTATTGCGCGGATTTGAACGATTCAATGCACTAACGTGATCAGTACCCCAGCGCCAGAGGCGTGACAGGGACCGTCGGGCCGGGCGAATCGAGCCTGACCGGGGCTTCACAGGAGCGTGTTCATTCACCCGCATGGAGATGATAATAACCATGAAACCCTTCATAGTTCGAAACCTGCGTTACCTTCTGATCACCTTTCAATCCACATTGCTTGCACTGACCTTCGCCCTCGGGGCACCGGCCGCCAGCGCCCAGGTCAGCCCCGACACCTGGTACGTACTGGTCAACCGGCACTCGGGACTGGCCATGGATATTGCCAGTAATTCCACCGAAGACGGCGCCATGCTGACACAGTGGAATCGCACCGATGCTGACAATCAACAGTTCCAGTTCATTGACGCCGGCAACGGCTACTACCGCGTTGTGGCCCGACATTCGGGCAAGGCCCTGGACGTGTTTGAGTGGAATGCCGACAACGGGGCGGATATCGTGCAATGGGAAGACGTTGGCGGTACCAACCAGCAATTCCGCCTCGACGATATGGGGGGCGGCTATTACCGGCTGGTCAACAACTTCAGCGAAAAGGCCCTGGATAACTGGGACTGGTCCACCGAGCCCGGTACCCGCATCTCGCAATACACACCGACGGATGCGGCCGTTCAGCAGTGGGAAATCATTGAGGTCGATGGCAGCGGCGGCTCTGATCCGGACCCGGATCAGTGTGGCTCCGGCGCACCCGATGCGACCGTCACCGGCGCGCCCGGCGATTACCAGGTCAACGGCTCCGACGCGGGAAGCAATTACCTGAACGCGATCAACTCGGCGATCAACAGCCTCTCATCCGGGCGCACTTCCCGGGAGCGGGTCACGGTCTACGCCGACGGCTCCATCGGCGGCAACCGCATTGATCTGCCCAGCCATACCGCCTTTGAAGTCTGCGGAACGATGGATGTCGGCAACTCCGGCGGCAACGGCGCCGTGCAGGCGATCGGGGTTCAGGACGTTTCGGTTCCGTACCTGAACATGACCGGTACTCCCTACTTTGGCATGCGCTTCGCCGATGTTCACGACCTGCACCTCGGGCAGATTGATCTGCGCCTGGGCTCCGGCATCGGGATTCGCTTTGAGCGCGACATGCCCGGCAGCACCAACGTGCGCATGGACGATATCTATGTCTCCGGCACCGGCAACCACGGGGTGGAGACCTGGAATGTGGATGGCCTCGAGATCGGCACTGTCATCGCTCGCAACACAGCCTACGCGGGGCTTTTGCTCAACAACACCCGCAATGCCACCATCGGGCTGATTGATGGCGAAGGGACCGGCAGCGGCACCGGCTACGCCACCCTGCGCTTCGCCAACGAAAATGGACGCATCGGCGGTAGTTATCCCACCAACATCTATGTGGACCGGGTCATCTCCCGGGGCGGCGGTCGCGGCTTTTTCTGCGTATCCAATTCCGGCGGAGCCCAAATCAACGAGATCGACCTGGCCAACAATGGCAACAATTCGGTACTCATTGAAAATTGCCACAACATCCAGATCAACGGGGGCGAGATCAACGGCGGAGGCGAATTCCGGCTGGCCGCCCGCAGCGAGTTCCCCAACAACAGCGATATCACCATCAGCAACCTGAACGTTTTCGATACCAGCGTGCGCGAAAGCCCCTGCGGCAACAACATCAGCTGGAACAACGTCAACGTACAGAATGGATCCTATAACATCTGTAATTGACAGGTTCTGCTGAGCAAGAACGCTCTCATTGCCAAATGATAAAAAAAGGCTCCCACCCGGGGAGCCTTTTTTATGCTTGCATCTGGCCTCGGTGATCAGTCGTCCGCACCGACCAGAATATCGATCAGTTCGGGCTCGATCTCACTGCCATTGTAGCGGTCAAACAGGGCAAAGCCGCCGTTACCGGCATAGCCATTATCCCAATAGACCGGCACCAGGTCATGCTCGATGGCCGATTCAGTGATGTACTCGTTCCAATAGCGACGGTACACATCGTGGCCCTCGACGTTATCGCGTGAAATCACGCCATACTCACCCAGAATCACACCGATGCCCTGCTCAACAAACTCCGCCTGCATACTCTGGAACTGGGAGTCCACATAGGATTCGTTGGCCCAGGTTTCCGTGGCATTGGGATCGGTGGCAATGGAGCCCCACTGAGTGATGTTGCTGGACTCATTCAGGGTGAAGTTATAGGGATCGTAGTAATGCACTTCCATCATCAACCGGTCGCTGACGGTATCATCCGGAATCTCGACAAAGTTCAGGGTGTGATCGATATTGGTGTTGTACCCCTGTACGACCAGGTGCCGGGTGTCGTTCTGCCCGCCAGTAGCACGCACCGTGTCGACAAAGGTCTGGTTGAAGCTGTTCTGCACGGTGTAGTTTTCTTCGGTGGGCGTACCGTACTCACCTTCCACCATCACTTCGTTGGTACCGGCAAACAGCAGCTCATGATCGTAGTCCTGGAAATGCCCGGCAATCTGCTCCCACATGATGGCCAGGCGGTTGTTCACATACTCCTGCTGGTCATAGGTGGGTTGCATCCAGCCGTTGTCCCAATGAATGTTCATGATCACGTACAGTTCCGCATCGAGCGCATAATTCACCACTTCCTCGACCCGGTTCATCCAGCTGCTTTCAATGATGAAGTTCTCTTCATCGGAGAATTTGCTCCAGGCAACGGGGATACGCACGGTATCGAACCCGGCGGCTTTTACCGCGTCGATCAGCTCCTGTGTGACTTCGGGGTTGCCCCAGGCCGTTTCACCACCGACGGCTTCCAACGAATTGCCGAGGTTCCAACCGACACCCATCAATTCGGTGAGCTCGACGCTGGTCAGACCATCCGGAGCGGAAGCGCTGGAGCTTGAACCGCTGGAGCTGACACTGGAACTGACGGACGAGCTGGAAGAAACCGCGACGCTCGAACTGGACGATTCCCCGACACTGGAGCTGCTCGAAGAGTCCGGGCAGGAGCCGCTCTCCTCAATTCCGTAAACGGCCGGCTGATTACTGCAGGTAGTGGCACCAATGCAGCTTTGCCCATTTTCGTAGCCCCAACCAGTGTTGGAATCGTTGCACAGAGGATAGTGAGAGCCATACCAGTTGCAGACCTCTCCCTGCCCGGCGCAGCGGCTTGACGATACGGAGGAGGCCACGCTGCTGGCCGATGACTCGGTGCTGCTGGATGCCTCAGAGCTGGAGCTCGAGCTCGAGCTCGAGCTTACCCGTGGCTCATCGCCACAGATGTCACCCGTCACCTCCGGCGTTTCAGTGCCCGCGGCGGAATCCACTTGCACCCCAAAGGACACGCTCTGGCCCGGTTCGACGTTTCCGTTCCACCCCATGTCGGTCGCCGTATAGGGATTGTCGCCACTGACCTCGGCATTCCAGCTGTTGGTAATGGTACTGTCCTCGTAGCTCCAGCTGACGTCCCAGCCATTGAGTGCACTGTCACCGGTGTTGGTGATCTCAATCGCCGCCGTCGCGCCGCCACCCCAATCATTCTGGATGGTGTATTCACAACTTGCCGATTGCGCGCTCGCTCCCTGCGCCGAAACAAGCCCCGCACTGAGCAGAAAGGCCCAGCCGAATTTTTTTACTGTTGAAATCGTCATGAGATAAGCTCTCCAATCGTTGTTTATTAACGGTATGATTTACGATTTATGGAGCGCTCCACACCCTTGCGATAAAACGTTATTGTTGACCACTTTGACAAAGCAATGCGAAACGCAATTCCTGTACTTCAGGCCCGTGGCGTCCCCGGCGGCTTGCGCCATTGACAGGACCGGCGAACCTTGAAAAATTATATCCCTGCCTCGTTGGGGAAAAATGCTTCACCGAAATTAGAACGAGAGAGCGGTCACAAATTTTTCATGTGGATAGCGTTTTCAGCGCAAGAACGTACCGGCGAAACGAATAACGCGACAGGGGTACTTTGGATCGATGGAGAGGAGGGAAAAAACGGTAACGACAGTAGGCTATGAGAAGTGGCGTAATTCTCGACTTGTGAACGGGCCGGCAGACCAGCGCTCTTGGCTGGAAACACCGGCCGGGACCTTGTGAAACGCTTGAAAAAATCGACCACTTTTAAAAATGCTATTAATTTTTGTATTTAAAAGCGCGGCGTTACTCCCATTTTATTTCCATTTGATATTGCAGCCCATGCTCGGTTTCTGGCTGTCCTCTGGAACGGGCTCACCTTTGGCCACCCGCTCGGCGGCGGCCAGAAGGTCCTCGCCGGTCACGGGGATGTCGTTGCCAGGCCGGCTTTCGTCCAGCTGTCCGCGATAGGCGAGTTTTCGGGCATGGTCAAAAAGAAAGAAATCGGGCGTACAGGCCGCATCGAATGATCTGGCCACCTTCTGGCTTTCGTCGTACAGGTAGGGGAAGGCCAGTTTATAAGTGGCGGCAAATTGCGCCATTTTTTCGGGGGAGTCGTCCGGGTATTCGTTGACATCGTTCGAACTGATGGCAATACAGCGTATACCCAGCGCATTGAGTTTGTCGTTCAGCTCTTCCAGAAATGGGGCAATGTGCAATACAAAAGGACAGTGGTTGCAGATGAACATGACCAGTAAGCCCTTGTCTCCCATACGCTGCGACAGTTTCCAGGTCTCACCGGCCGGGTCCGGCAGAGTGGCATCGGGCAGCGGAGTACCCAGAGGTAGCATGTTGGATGGTGTGCGGGCCATGGTGGAACGCCTCCTGTTGAAATGTGTGGCCCTCACCGACAGTGAAAGCCATCAGGGCATTGGAGCAACTGTAGAACTGTCAATTGTATACCCGCGGGAGGTCCCGGTTAAACCGGGTATCCCACGCCGGAGTCGCTGCCAGCACTCCTCTCATTCCGTGACAGGCACATCAAGCAGTAGGCAGGAGCCGAAATAAAAGACTATCGCTGCAATAGGCTGCCTTTATTTCATTATGACTATATCTCTGTTATTATTGAGCCTCCAAGTAAGCAAGCACTTACAGCCTGCCTGATGCCGCGTGAACAACGGTTTATATTTACGCACCCAGGGGTTAAACTGCTGGCAAGCCGCATTATAAGCGGCTCCCGGCCACAACAAAATAACCGGGAACCAAAAGGCGGCGGTACCAGCTGACTCGCAGAAGACGGCGGCCGTTGCACAATAATCAACCCTGGCAGTTAGATGTACACGCTCGTTTTCAAGTGCGCCTGGACCACCCGGCGCGCCGGCTGTGAGCGCTGCCCAAAACCAGTCGCACAACCGGCATTCGGTGCGCTCCGCACCCTGTGGCGGCATTCGTGCGTTGAGAGGAACTGTGAGCATGACTTTTATACATGACGATTTTTTGCTCGACACCGAGCAGGCCAAGGCGTTGTACCACGACTACGCCAAAGACATGCCGATCATTGATTACCATTGCCACCTTCCCCCGGATCAGATTGCCGAAAACCGGCAGTTCAAGAACCTGTCCGAGGTGTGGCTGGCGGGCGACCACTACAAATGGCGCGCGATGCGCTCCAACGGTGTGAAAGAGCATTACTGCACCGGCGATGCCAGCGATTGGGAAAAATTCCAGGCCTGGGCGGAGACGGTCCCCTTCACTCTGCGCAACCCCCTCTACCACTGGACCCACCTGGAGCTGAAGAAGCCCTTCGGCATTACCGACAAACTGCTCGATGGCAACAATGCCAGAGAGGTGTGGGATCAGTGCAACGAGCTGCTGGCGACCCCGGAGTTCAGCACCCAGGGGCTGATCACCCAGGCCAACGTGAAGGTCATCTGCACCACCGATGACCCGACCCACGATCTGCGCCACCACCAGAGCATCGCCGCCAACTCTCAATTCAATACCAACGTGCTGCCCACCTGGCGTCCGGACAAGGCCATGGCGGCCGAAGACACCCAGGCCTACAACCAGTACCTGGACCGTCTGGCGGAAGTAAGCGACACCCAGATCAGCACCTTTGACGATCTGATGAGTGCTCTGCAGAAGCGCCACAACTTCTTCCACGAACAGGGCTGCCGGCTGTCCGACCACGGTCTGGAAACCGTACATGCGGAAGATTACACCGAGGCGGAGATCAAGGCGATTTTCACCAAGGTGCGCGGTGGCACCGACCTGTCGGAAGAGGAGCTGGAGAAGTTCTACTCGGCCATGCTGGTGGAGTTTGCCCGGCAGGACCACGAGAAGGGCTGGGTTCAGCAGTACCACATTGGCGCCATCCGCAATAACAACCCTCGCCTGTTCCGGTCACTGGGGCCGGATACCGGGTTTGACTCCATCGGTGACCACAACTACGCCAAACCGCTGGCGAAGTTCCTGGGCCGACTGGACAATGACGACCGCCTGGCCAAGACCATTCTGTACAACCTGAACCCGCGCGACAATGAAATGATCGGCACCATGATCGGTAATTTCCAGGACGGGTCGGCGGCCGGTAAGATGCAGTTCGGCAGCGGCTGGTGGTTTCTGGATCAGCTCGATGGCATGACCCGGCAGATCGAGTCCCTCAGCCAGCTGGGCCTGTTGAGCCGGTTTGTGGGGATGCTGACCGATAGCCGCAGCTTCCTGAGCTACTCCCGCCACGAGTACTTCCGCCGCCTGCTGTGCCGTATCCTCGGGAACGACATGGCCAAGGGGACGGTACCCGATGACCTGGCCATGGTCGGCTCCATGATGCAGGATGTGGCCTTCAACAACGCGCGGGACTACTTCCCGTTTGACGTGCCCAAGTAGGGACGGCCTCCCACGGCACTTGCGAAAGCCCGGCCAATGCCGGGCTTTTTTATGCACATTCACGCGCAAACCATGACAACGGCGGGCCGAAAACGGCCGACACCAGGATTTTCACATGAGCGACACGGCGCTGCTCTCCACCTTCATTTTTTCCCTGTCCGTCACCACCCCCATTTTTCTGATGGTGGCGCTGGGGACCCTGTTGCGGCGCCTGGGAATGATCGACGAGGCCTTCATCAACACCGCCTCGCGCCTGGTGTTCAATGTCGGGCTGCCGGTGCTGCTGTTTATCGGCAGTGCCACCACCGATTACGGCGCGGCGGCCGATGCCCGGATCCTTCTGGCGGTGCTGGGCGCGACCCTGCTCATTTTTACCCTGAGCCTGCTCAGCGCCGGGCACTTTGTCAGAGACCGTCGGGATCGGGGCGTCCTGGTCCAGGCCGCCTTCAGGGGCAACCTGGTGATTGTCGGCCTGGCCTACTGCAGCAATGCCTATGGCGAGAGCGGTGTCGCCATGGCGGCCCTGCCCATTGCCATGACCATCCTGCTGTACAACGTCCTGTCCGTGTATGTGCTCAATCGCGACCTGGAGAGCGGGCGCGGCTTTCACGGACTGTTTCGGGGGCTGGCGCGCAACCCCCTGATTCTGGGCATCGGGGCGGGACTGCTCTACGGTTCGCTGAACCTGCCATTGGCGGATCCAGTGCGCAAGGCCGGCAGTTATCTGGGCAACATGAGCCTGCCTCTGGCACTGCTGTGTGTCGGCGGCAGCCTGAAACTGTCCTCTCTGCGGGAGCTCGGGGGCGGCGCCCTGGTGGCCAGCGGGTGGAAACTGCTGCTCTGCCCGCTGATAGCCGTGGGACTGGCCGGGTGGCTGGGGCTGTCGGGGGAGGCACTGGGCGTGGTGTTCCTGCTGTCGGCGGCGCCCACGGCGACAGTCAGCTATGTCATGGTCCGGGGGCTGGGAGGCAATGCCCAACTGGCGGCCAACATGGTGGTGCAATCGACTCTGTTCGGGCTGGTGACCGTGACCCTGGGACTCTGGCTGCTACAGGCAATGGTTCAATGACCGGCGCTTGACGCACCGTGTGCAATGAGCCGGGTGGCGCGAGGACAACCACCCGGCGTAAGCATTGCGTCCTCTGATCAAGCCTCTCCGTCTTCCTGAATCTGCTCCTGAATATCATTGTAGGATTCATGGCGAACGTCGGCGCCCTTGACCAGATAGACCACATACTGGGCCAGGTTACGGGCGTGATCACCGATACGCTCGAGCGAGCGCAGGGTCCACATGATATTCAGCGCCCGGGAGATGCGACGGGGATCCTCCATCATGAAGGTGATCATTTCGCGCATGGCCGAGGCGTACTCCAGGTCCACATTGTCGTCCGTCTGGACCACGCGCAGGGCGAGATCCAGGTCCAGACGGGCAAAGGCGTCCAGCGAGTCGTTCAGCATCCGCGACACCTGCCCGCCGATATGCCGAACTTCCACATAACCGTGCAACGCCGTTCCCTCCTGACTCAGGGCAATGGCCTGGCGCGCGATCTTGCTGGCTTCATCCCCCACCCGCTCCAGGTCGGTGATCGCCTTGGTCACAGCGATCACCAAGCGCAGGTCACTGGCGGCCGGCTGGCGGCGCGCCAGGATGTGAATGCACTCTTCATCGATGTCCACTTCCATGGCATTGACTTCCTCATCGTCTCTGACGACGCGCTCCGCCGTTTCTGCATCGGCGTCAATCAGTGCCTGAATCGCATCGTTGACCTGACGCTGGGCCAGACCGCCCATTTCCGAGAGCTTGGTTTTGATTTCATCCAACTCAAGGTTGTACTGCTGGGAAATATGGTGCGTGTGACTCTTGATGTCCATTACCATGGAACAATCTCCTCTTAACCGTAACGACCCGTAATGTAATCTTCGGTCTGCTTGTTGGTCGGATTGGTGAACAGCGAATCGGTATCATCATATTCGACCAGATCCCCCATATACATAAAAGCAGTATAGTCCGAAACCCGGGCGGCTTGCTGCATATTGTGGGTCACAATGACAATCGTATACTGATTTTTCAGCTCGTAAATCAGTTCCTCAATTTTGAGCGTGGAAATCGGATCCAATGCCGAGGCCGGCTCATCCAGCAGAATCACCTCAGGCTCAATGGCAATGGCACGGGCAATTACCAACCGCTGCTGCTGACCACCAGACAGGCCGAAGGCATTGTCGTGCAGACGATCCTTGACCTCATCCCAAAGCGCGGCGCCACGAAGCGACCTTTCCACCACTTCGTCCAACGTACGCCGGGATTTCACCCCCTGCAAGCGCAACCCGTAGGCCACATTTTCATAAATGCTTTTGGGAAAGGGGTTGGGCTTCTGGAAGACCATGCCCACCTGGCGGCGGAGCTCGGCCACATCCACCTTTTTGTCGTAGATGTTTTTGCCGTCCATCAAGATATTGCCCTGAATGCGGCAGATGTCCACCAGATCATTCATACGGTTGAAACAACGGAGCAAGGTCGACTTACCGCAACCGGATGGCCCGATGAAGGCCGTCACCTTCTTTTCGGGAATTTTCAGGTTGATGTTCTTCAACGCCTGATCCTGACCGTAGAAAAGGTTCAGGTCATTCACTTCGAGCTTGATGGACTCATCGGCCATTGTCATGTTGTTACCCTGTGTTTGAGGACGGGGAGTTGAGCCGACCGCCCCGGACGGACCCGGGTCGGCAGACGCCGCTCGCGCCGACTCACCGTTGCGCATGGTAGTGTCTTCTAGCATGGTTGAGCTCCCGCGATCAATCGGAGGCACTGCGGTACTTCTCCCGCAGGCTGTTGCGAATTTTGATGGCTGTCAGGTTCAGTACAATGATCAACAGCACCAGGGTCAACGCCGTGGCATAGACCAGCGGCCGTGCGGCCTCAACGTTGGGGCTCTGGAAGCCCACATCGTAAATATGAAAACCCAGGTGCATGATCTTCTGATCCAGGTGAATATAGGGGTAGTTGCCGTCGATGGGCAGACTGGGGGCCAGCTTGACCACGCCCACCAGCATCAGCGGGGCCACTTCACCCGCGGCCCGGGCGATCGCCAGAATCAGGCCGGTCATCATCCCCGGCGTTGCCAGGGGCACGACCACCTTCCACAGGGTCTCCGACTTGGTCGCCCCCAGCGCCAGACTGCCCTGACGCACGGTGCTGGGAATGCGCGCCAGCCCCTCTTCGGTAGACACAATCACCACCGGCAGGGTGAGCAGAGCCAACGTCAGCGAGGCCCAGAACAGGCCCGGCGTCCCGAACGTGGGGGCCGGCATGGAGGCCTTGAAAAACAGCTCATCGATATTGCCACCGAGAAAGTAGACAAAAAAGCCCAGGCCAAACACCCCGTAAACAATGGAGGGAACACCGGCGAGGTTGTACACCGAGATCCGTATCAGCCGCAGCAGGGTGCCCTGCCGCGCGTATTCGCGCAGATAGATGGCGGCCAGCACACCCAGCGGCGTGACCATGATCGACATGACCATCACCATGGTCACCGTGCCGAAAATCGCCGGGAAAATCCCGCCTTCGGTGTTGGCCTCGCGTGGCTTTTCCGTCAGGAACTCCCACAGACGGTCCACGTACTGCACCGACTTACCCCACACTCCCATCGCGTTGGGGCGGGTTACCCGGACGATGTTGTTCAGCCCAATGGTTTTTTCCAGACCTTCAACCGTGCGCACGTCCAGGCTATCTCGGGTGTTCTGCTCATAGATGGCATCCCGCTCCGCCTTGATGGCGCGATAATCGGCGTTGAGTTCTTCTCGCTTGGCATCCAGCTCGGCTTGAGCTTCGGCCAACTCCTGGCCACTGACACCCCTCAACTCCAGTCGGCGACGATCCAGCCGCAGGCGTTCCATGCTATGGTTGATGCTGCCGATTTCCACCGCCTCCTTGTGCTGAATTTCGTGGTGCAACTCGACGCTGCGATCGACTCGCTGCTGCAACTCAGACCAGAAGTCCTCGTCACCCAACTCGCTGATTACCTCACCATCTTCACGCAACGCAACCGGGAAGCCATAGAAATTACCCCATTCCCGCCGTTCAATCTGAACCGCATCGTCGGGATAAGTCCACTCCCCCATGCCGACATCCAGGTACCAGTTAAAGTCACTGCCCAGGTCCCTATTGCCCTCTTTAATCAGGTAGCGGGTAACCAGAGGCACATCCTCGCCCACCACGTAACCGTTGGTGCGCGCGACCCGCGAGGGAATCACTTCTTTGCGCATCAGCTCGCCCAGCACCTGCTGGGTCTCGCCGGTGCGATCGACGGCGGTGGTCTGCAGTATGTCGGACGGCCAGAAATGGCTGAAGCCCCGAACCGCGATCAGCCCCAGAAGGCCCACCACCATGATCATGCACAATGCCACCGCTCCGCCGTTCAACCAGACCCAGGGGGCACCACTTTTAAACCAGGATTTCATCAATCAGGCTCCCACTTTTTACAGGTTGCTGTAGCGTTTGCGCAAACGCTGGCGAACGACTTCGGCCAGGGTATTGACCAGGAAGGTCATGGCCAGCAGCACCAGGGCCGCCAGGAACAGGACCCGGAAGTGACTGCTGCCAATCGCTGTCTCCGGCAGCTCCACCGCCACGTTGGCCGACAGGGTGCGCATACCCTCAAAGATATTGAAATTGAGAACCGGGCTGTTGCCGGTGGCCATGAGTACGATCATGGTTTCACCCACGGCGCGGCCAAAGCCCATCATCACCGCCGAGAAGATGCCCGGGCTGGCCGTGGGCAGCACCACACCCATTACCGTCTGCCAGCGGGTCGCCCCCAGTGCCAGTGACCCCTGAGTCAGGTGACGCGGCACGTTGAACACCGCATCTTCGGCAATGGAGAAGATGGTGGGAATGACGGCGAAGCCCATGGCAATCCCCACGACCAAGGCGTTGCGCTGGTCATAATCGATATTGTTGTTGGTCAGCCACTGGCGCATGCTGCCGTCGAAGAACAGCACCTCCACATGGGGGCTCGCCGCCACACAGGCCCAGGCGGTCAGAATGATCGGCAGGACCAGTATCGCCGCCTCCCAGCCTTCGGGCACCTCGTCGCGGATCGACGAGGGCAATCGGCTCCAGATCAATCCCACCAGCAACATCATGACCGGCAGGAAGATCAGAATACTGAAGACCGCCGGCAGATGGTTTTCCAGAAAAGGGGCCAGCCAGAGCCCGGCAAGAAAGCCCAGAATTACGGTAGGCAGCGCCTCCATGATTTCAATGGTCGGCTTTACTACCCCGCGCAGCTTGGGCGTCATGAAGTAGGCGGTGTAGATCGCGCCCATAATGCCCAGAGGGATCGCAAACAACATGGCGTAAAACGCGGCTTTGAGGGTACCAATCGACAGGGGCACAAGACTCATTTTGGCCTCGGAAGCGTCCTGGCCGGATGATGCCTGCCAGACGTATTCCGGTTGCTGGCGCCCCTCGTACCAGACTTTCTGCCAGAGCGAGCTGAACGAAATTTCCGGGTGTTCGTTCCAGATTGACGCAACGTATATCTGACCGCTTTCATCCAGGGCCAGAAGTCGACCGTTGATGGGGGACAGCGCCAGTTGCTTGATCGCACTGTCACTCACCGACTTGATCAGCAGTGTCTGGGATGAGGTGCCGTAAAACAGGCCCACATTGCCCTGTGTGTCGCCCGCCGCAAAGCCTTTGCGGCTGTATTCCGGCGCGATCTCCGTGACCGGACCCTCTAATGACTCAAAATCCCTGACCGGCGTCAGATGAAAACGATTGTTGTCATCCCGGATCAAGTACCATTGGCTGACAGAGCCCGTGTCAGTTCCGATGATCACCGAACTGGTGCCCACCAGAAACTCCATGGACGTCACCTGACCGCGCTCGGTAGGTATCGTTTCGAGCAAGCGGGCATTTGCCGGTGTCTCTATATTGTAGAAATGCAACTGTTCCCGGTCGTCTGCCACGATCAAAAAACGACCGACATCATCCACCAGAAGTTCTTCAACCTGCGCTCCCGCAGGCAACCCGGGCAGCTCATAGCGATCAACAGTGACCTCGGCATTGCCGCCAAACAGGTTCTCCCGGGAATTGAATCGTCCCAGAAGCAAGCGGCCATCTTCGGCAACGCCCGCCATCATGATACCCGCGTCGGCTTCCTGGACGGCCAGCTTGCGCAGTGCCTGTCCCTCCTCGTCGAGTACGATCGGCTCTTCTCCCAGAGGAAAGGTCAGTCCCGGCGTCACCAAACGCGTGTCATCAGGATAACTGAGCTTATAATCTTCCTGCACCAGGCTGACCGAGCCATCGCTGAAGCCATAAGCCACCAGCTGCTCACTGGGAACACTGGTGGCCAGGGAAGAGAACTCCGCACCTTCCGGAGAGGGGACCTTGACGCTATCGATCAGAAGACCCGTATCGGCGTTGAAAAATGACACCAGCCCCGATCGATTGAAGCTGGCGCCCATTTCTTCATAACGTTCAAGCACCAAGTGCTCAGAGGGGTTAGCGGGGCTGGTGACGGGAGAGTGATACTCGGTAGTGACATCCAGGCTGCTGCTTCGCAGCAGGGGTGCCACCTCGGAAAACAGATAAAGGAAGATCAAAGCCAGCGCACCGACCACCATCATGCCGGCCGTACCGACACCATAGCGCGAAAGACCGTCTTTGAATCGCCGGATTTTGCGCAGACGAGCGCGCTGCTCGGCGTTGGGCATCAAACTGTCCCGGGATCCCGGGGATGAACGTCGCTCTGACATAATGCATGGATCCTGAGCCGGATAATCGCAACCGCGGATGTTAAAAAACCCTGTAGGGCGCAAGCGCGAGCATCCTAACAAGGTTATATGACATTTTTGTTACAGTAATATGACAAAGGGATGTACCTCCCCCAAACCCAATGGGGCGGTACATCCCTCAACGTCCGTGTTTCTCTGGCGGTCAAATTGACCACCGGCGCGGTATTACAGGTCGAGCTCTTCCATCACGCGCTTGGAGACCGACGCCGGTAGAGGAATATAACCATCGCGCACCACCACTTCCTGGCCCTGCTTGGACATGACCATTTTCAGGAACTCCGCCTGCATGGGGTCCAGCGGACGATTGGGATGCTTGTTGACGTAGACATAAAGGAACCGAGCCAGCGGGTAGGAGCCGTCGGACGCGTTCTCCGAGTTGGCTTCGGCAAACTCACCGCCTTCTTCACGCGCCAGAGGTACAGCGCGCACGCCCGAGGTGTTGTAGCCAATGCCGGAGTAGCCGATGGCGTTGCGCGACTCACTCACGCCCTGCACGACTGAAGCGGAGCCCGGCTGCTCGTTGATGCCCGGCTTGTAGTCACCGCCACACAGGGCGTTATCTTTGAAGTAACCGTAGGTACCGGAAACCGCGTTGCGGCTGTACATCGCGATATCACGATTCTCCCAGTCACCTTCCAGGCCCAATTGCCCCCAGCGTGTAATGCCTTCCGGATAGCCACAGCGACGGGTCACGGAGTACATCGCGTCGACCTGCGGCAGCGTCAGGCCTTCAATCGGGTTGTCCTTGTTGACGTAAACCGCCAGAACATCCACGGCAACCGGTACCTTGGTGGGCTTGTAGCCCTGCTCTTTTTCGAAGGTGCGGATTTCGGAGCCTTTCATTTCCCGGCTCATGGGGCCGAAGTTGGCGGTTCCCTGAGTCAGAGCGGGAGGCGCCGTCGAGGAGCCCATACCCTGGATCTGAATGTTCACATTGGGGTAATACTTGGCGAATTCTTCCGCCCAAAGCGTCATCAGATTATTCAGGGTATCGGAACCGATGCTGTTGATATTGCCCGACACACCGGACACTGCTTCATACTCGGGCAGATTGGGATCGACATCGGCCTGGGCGGTGGCACAGATGACAGAGCCGGCCAGTGCCAGCCCCTTGAAAAGCTTGATTGCGTTCATTGAGCGCTCCTTTAGGTCTGATGACCGTTTCAGAGAAAATGACCAGAGAAAGTGAAATGTCCTTAACAGAATCATCTCTACCTGGACGGCACTCTAACGATGAAATATGACAGTTATGTGACGAACAGGGTCAATCTGTCAGAAATTTGTAACAAATACAGAAAAGCAGCCCTCACGGCTGCTTTTTTCAGGTGTTCTCCAGCGAAATGCGTACGTCTAATTGGTGTAGACGGGCCCGGCACCCGAACTCCAGACAATCACCGTAGTCACCATGACCACCACCGCCAGCACCAGGGCCACCGTGATCACGGAGCTGGCGTAGATAAAGCCACGCTCCTTGGGGATATTCATCAGGATCGGTATTCCCTCGTAAATCAGGTAGACCCCGTAGCCGCCAGCCAAAATATAGACCGACACCACCAGCCACAGCTCAGGATAGACCAGCACAGCGCCGGCCAGCATGATCGGTATGGCCGAATAGACGGCCAACGCCGTACCCTCGAAGTGGCGCTCATCGGCTCCGTCTTCGACACCAAAACTGCGCGACATCCAGTTGATGTACTCACCCAGCATATAGACGGCCACCAATTGCGCAAAATAAGCGGCCACGCACATCAGCAGAGCACTTTCGCTGGTCAGACGGACCACACCACCGCTACCGATGCTCCAGCCCACCTGGGTGACACCGAAATAGGCGGCCACCACCGGGATTAACGCCAGCAGTGGAATATGTCGCAGGTAAACGCGCAGAAAAGACTCTTTGTCGCTGCGAATGCGCTCCCACTCGCGATGGGGATTGATGAAAATCCCCAGTGTGTGCTGCAACATGGCCATAGGTGACTCCTGAATGCTCTCTGTTATAAGAGGATTGTTATTAGCGGATTTGTTATTAGCGGACGTGCCATTAACCGGTTTGGGACCAGTATCCTGCAGTCAACGTTCAGTCGCAAAGAAGAAATGCATCTAAAAATAAAGTTTTTGCTAACGTAAAGATATAGCCTTACTTGACGACTTTAAGGTTGGGACGCTTGGGACCGTCCTTCTTCTCCGGCTCGGGATCCGGCTTGGGCGGCTCCGGGTTGGGGTCCGGCTCAAAGACCATTCCCTGCCCGTTCTCGCGCGCATAAATACCCAGCACCGAACCACAGGGAATGACCAGATCCGTGGGAATACCACCGAACCGGGCGTTGAAGTTGATCTGATCCAGACCTATATACAGGTCCTTGACGGCGGTCGGATTGATATTCAGAACAATCTGACCGTCTTTGTTGACGTGCTGCTGGGGGACTTCCACACCGGGGCCCTGGGCGTCGACAAGAATATAGGGGGTACAACCGTTGTCCACAATCCACTCGTACAGAGCCCGGATCATGTAAGGTCGGCTGGACGACATAGCCATAGACACTGTCTCCCGTTGTGCGAGGTAAGGGGGGTGAAACCCGGTGAAGAGAACGGCGGAAGGTCGACCCACTAAACGTGGGACGACATATCCCGCTCTATTTCCGTGAGGCTTTTGCGGAAACCGTCGCGTTCGAACAACCGTTTCTGGTAGCTCAGCAGAGGCTCTACCTGTCGGCCCTTACCCAGATCGATCTCCATCATGGGCAAGCGCCAGAGAATAGGAGCGAGACAACAGTCCACAATGGTGAACTCCTCGCTCATGAAATACGGCATCTCAGTAAAAATCGGGCCAATCGCCAGCAGGCTGTCTTTCAGAGACTTGCGGGCCTTGGCGACCGAGTCCTTGCTTTTACTGTGCAGAACCGTATCAACCAGTGGCGCCCAGTCGCGTTCCAGTCGGTACATCCAGAGCCGACTCTGGGCACGCGCCACCGGATACACCGGCAACAGCGGCGGATGCGGAAAGCGCTCATCCAGGTACTCCATGATCACCTTGGATTCGTACAACGCCAGGTCGCGATCCACCAGCGTCGGCAGACTGTTGTAGGGGTTGAGGTCGGCCAGCTCTCCCGGCTTGTGCTTTGGGTCGACATCCACCAAATCCGCTGTGACGCCTTTTTCAGACAAGACAATACGTACCCGATGACTGTAGTGATCCTGGCCATCGGAAAACAGAGTCATGGATGAGCGTTTAGTCACCACACCCATTAGCATTACCTCAATTTACCCAGTTATCAAACTGAGGCGGGTGTAAAAACCCGCCCCTCAGTTGCCTAAAATTTTAGTGAATTCCTTTCCAGTACTCACGATTGAGCAGGTAAGTAAAGACAAACAGCACCGACAGGAACAACAGAACGAACACGCCCATCCGCTTGCGGTCCAGCGCTGCGGGCTCGCCCAGGTACTCCAGGAAGTTCACCAGGTCGTACATCGCCTGATCAAACTCTTCTTCCGACATGCTGCCTTCAAGTTCACCGGGCTCCAGACTACCACACTCTTCATCGATCACCGGATTCCCGGCCCCATCGCGCACGATGGTGCCATCGTCCCGCTTCTCGGGTCCCGGAGCGCACACGGGCAACCCCTGAAGATCGGTCATCACGTGGGGCATGCCCACATTCTCGAACACCCGGTTATTGACGCCAAAGGGGCGACTCTCGTCTTTGTAAAAGTTGCGCAGGTAGGTGTAGAGCCACTCGGGATTGCGCGAGCGCGCCACCAGTGTCAGGTCGGGTGGTTGAACACCGAACCACTGCTTACCCTGATCGGCGGTCATGGCGTTGGTCATCAGTGAGCCGATCTCCTGGTCACCAAAAATCAGCGTCTCCCGGGCCACGTCGTGGGGAATGCCCAGGTCGTCCGCCACGCGCTCGAAGCGGGAAAACTTGGCGGAGTGGCAGCCCATGCAGTAGTTGACGAAATACTTCGCACCGCGCTGCAGGGATTCCTCGTTGCTCAGGTCAGGCTCCATGACATCGCAGGGGATGGAGCCACAACCGGCGGCTCCGGCGCCCACAGCCTTGATGGGAATCACGACCAGTACGGCAAACAGCGCCAGTCCGCCCAGCACCATACGCAGCGGCAGGCCTTTCATCTGTACCCGCTCGGGCACCGGACGCTCGCCATCCCGATCAGCCAGCCAGGGCAGCGCCGCGAACAGACCCGCGAGCACCAGACCGAACAACCGCAGGAATACCGGAACATCGCTACCGCCCTCGGTGATACCAATCAGCGCCAGCCGCAGGAAAATCAGGGCAAAGATCGCGCAGATCACAATGGAGATGATCCGCGCAATCGATGAACGGGCTTCCCGGGGCCGATAGCTGGTCCAGATGGGCATAGTAATGAAGTAACCGAAGTAGAACACGGTCGCTATCTGAGACAAAAGCGTGCGTCCCGTGGTGGGTGATTGCACCCCCAAGTAACCCAGCACCACAAACATGGCGGCAAACACCATCAGCATTACCCGAGGGATCCAGCCCTTGTAGCGCATGGACCGGGCCTTGGCTCGATCCAGCCAGGGCAGCACAAACAGGATGGCAATGGCCGAGCCCATGGCAATCAGACCCAGGAATTTGGCATTCAGCGGCCCGATCTCGATGGTCACCGCCCGCAGGATGGCGTAGAACGGGGTGAAGTACCACACCGGGGCAATATGCTCCGGTGTCTTCAGGTTGTTGGCTTCCTCAAAGTTGGCGTACTCGAGGAAAAAGCCACCCATCTCGGGCATGAAGAACATCACAAAACAGAATACAAACAGGAAGACGGTGATGCCCACCAGGTCGTGGACCGTGTAATAGGGATGGAACTCGACCCCGTCTTTGGGGATGCCGTTCTCGTCCTTGTTCTTCTTGATGTCGATACCGTCGGGGTTGTTGGACCCCACTTCATGCAGCGCCAGAATATGCAACACCACCAGTGCCAGCAGCACAATGGGCATGGCCACGACGTGCAGGGCAAAGAAGCGGTTGAGCGTGATACCAGAGATCAGGTAGTCGCCGCGAATCCACTGCACCAGCTCATCGCCAATGCCGGGAATGGCCCCGAACAGCGAAACAATGACCTGCGCCCCCCAATAGGACATCTGGCCCCAGGGCAGCACATAGCCCATGAAGGCTTCGGCCATCAGCACCAGGTAGATGGTCATGCCGAAAATCCACACCAGCTCGCGCGGCGCCTTGTAGGAGCCATACATCAGGCCCCGGAACATGTGCAGGTAGATCACCACAAAGAACGCGGAAGCGCCCGTAGAGTGCATATAGCGCAACAGCCAGCCATACTCCACATCGCGCATGATGTATTCGACCGACGCGAAGGCGCCCTCGGCGGTGGGGGTATAGTTCATGGTGAGCCAGATACCGGTGATCAGCTGATTCACCAGCACCAGCAGGGACAGCACCCCGAAGAAGTACCAGAAATTAAAGTTCTTTGGCGCGTAATACTTCCCCATGTGCGTATCCCACGCACGCTGAACGGGGAGACGCTCGTCGATCCAATGCCACAATCCAGTCAGTCTGCTCATTCTTATGCCTCCTGATCCTCACCCACCACGAGCAGCGTGTCGGTCTCGTAACGGTATGGGGGAACTTCCAGGTTAGTCGGTGCCGGCACCCCCTTGTAGACTCGGCCAGCCATATCGAACTTTGAACCGTGACAAGGGCAGAAAAAACCGCCCTGCCACTCATCGCCACCCAGGTCAGATGCACCCACTTCCGGGCGAAACAGCGGGGCACAACCCAAATGGGTGCAAAGTCCGATCAGAACCAGATACTCATCCTTGATGGAGCGGGTTTTGCTGCTCACGTATTCAGGTTGCTGGGGATCCTCGGAGTTCGGGTCGCTGACCAGATCGTCGACCTTGTCGAGATTGTCGATGGTCTCTTGAGTACGTCGAACGATGTACACCGGTTTACCGCGCCACTCAACGGTGATCATCTGTCCGGGATCCATTTTGCCGATATTGGCCCGAACAGGTGCCCCGGCCGCCTTGGCCTTGGCACTCGGGTTCCAGGAACCCACAAACGGCACAGCGGCCCCGACCACACCCACGGCTCCGACAACGGAGGTGGCGGCGGTCAGGACGCGGCGACGCGTCTTGTTTACAACGTCATCGGTCATGACGAATTTCTCCCCTAACAGCTTCCGACGGCCAGTAAATCACTGAAATTCAACGATTTAGGATAGTTTTAGAACATTCAAAAATTGGCCAATCTTAAAGAAATTGCGCGCTGCTTACAACAACAAGCGCCGGCGTCGCCCGGGGGCGATGCGAATTTGCGTGCCGAGCGCGCATAAAAAAACGCCCGGGCCAGAGCCGGCCTGGGCGTTTTTGCTTGGAGATGCCGTGCCCGCACCACCCGAAGATGGCGCAGACCACTCCCATTAACGCTTGGAGTATTGCGGCCGCTTACGAGCTTTGCGCAGACCAATCTTCTTACGCTCAACGGCGCGCGAGTCACGGGTCACGTAACCTGCTTCACGCAGTGAGCCACGAAGGGTCTCGTCGTATTCCATCAGAGCCCGGGTCAGACCGTGGCGAATCGCGCCGGCCTGGCCAAAGCTGCCACCGCCTTTAACGGTGACGTTGACATCGAACTTGTCGGTCATTTCCACATTTTCAAGCGGCTGACGCACAATCATCTGCGCCACTTCACGACCAAAATACTCGTTCAGTGGACGATCATTGACTGTGATGACACCGCTGCCCGAGGAGATGAACACCCGAGCGGTGGAGGTCTTGCGGCGACCGGTACCGTAATATTGAGTGACTGGCATAATCAGCTTCCCGGTTAAAGAGTCAGTTCTTTCGGCTGCTGAGCGGTGTGCGGATGCTCAGTGCCGGCATAAACTTTCAGTTTTTTGAACATCGCACGACCCAGGGGTCCGCGGGGCAGCATGCCCTTGACGGCGCTCTGGATGGTACGCTCGGGGGCCTTCGCAATCAGCTTCTCGAAACTGATGGATTTGATGCCACCAATATAACCGGTGTGATGATAATAGATCTTGTCACTCGCCTTCTTACCGGTCACATGCACTTTTTCAGCGTTGATGACGACAATATAATCACCCGTGTCCACGTGGGGCGTGTACTCGGGCTTATGCTTGCCGCGCAGGCGCCGGGCAATCTCGGTGGCCATACGGCCCAGAGTTTTGCCTTCGGCGTCAACGACGAACCAGTCGCGCGTGACGGTTTCAGGTTTAGCACTGTAAGTCTTCATGTTATTTCCTGCCTCAGGAGGTGCTTCCCACAAAAGAGCGCGAATACTATAGAAAATGGCCCCCTATTTCAAGAGGCCCCATGGGTTTTTTGCCCCGTTTGGCGGGGGCGACGGCTCGGGGGCGTGCCGGGCGGCGGCCGGGGCCGACATTCCGCTCCAGACTGACGTTCCGCTCAAGGCTTATGAGGCTGAGCGAGGTAGTCGTGGCTCTGCATCTCCAGCAGACGGCTCACCGTGCGCTGGAACTCGAACCCCAGGCGTCCCTCCCCGTACAGCTCGGTCAACGGCCGTGCGGCGGAGACTACCAGCTTGACCCGCCGGTCGTAAAACTCATCCACCAGATTGATGAAGCGCCGGGCCTGGTCGTCATTGTGGCGCCCCAGCGCCGGAACGTTGCTCAACACCACGGCGTGGTACTCCCGGGCGAGCTCGATGTAGTCATTCTGGGAACGGGGGCCGTCGCACAGCGCGACAAACTCGAACCAGACCACATCCTCGGCCAGATAGCGGGCCTGTAGGTTCCGCCCCTCCACCTCCAGGGTTTCATTGGCGCTGATCTCGTCTTCAGCCGGCACCAGACTGCGAAAGCTCGCCATCAGGCTCTCGTCGGCCGCCGCATCCAGGGGCGAGTGGTATAGCTCCGCCTGCTCCAGCGCACGAAGCCGGTAGTCGTGGCCGCCGTCAACTTCCACCACCCGCGTGTGCTTTTTCAGCTCGGCAATGGCCGGCAGAAAGCGCGCCCGCTGCAGGCCGTCGCGGTAGAGGTCATCCGGGGGGATGTTGGAGGTGGCCACCAGCGTCACTCCGCGTGCAAACAGCGCCCGCATCAGGGTTCCCAGAATCATGGCGTCGGTGATGTCCGAGACGAAGAACTCGTCAAAGCAGATGACCCGCGCCTCGCGGGCAATCTGATCAGCCACCTGCTCGAGCGGGTTCTTCTGCCGATCCAGCCGCCGCAGATCGGCGTGCACCCGGCGCATGAACCGATGAAAGTGGGTCCGCAGTTTGCGCTCGAACGGCAGCGCCTCGTAGAAGTTGTCCATCAGGTAGGTCTTGCCGCGCCCGACACCACCCCAGAAATAGAGTCCGGTCACCGGTTCGGTTGGGCGCCTGAACAACCGGCGCCACCACCGCTTCCAGCGGGTGTCGCTCCGCTCTCTGGCCAGGAGCTGCTCGTACAGCGCCTGCAGGTGCGCCACGGCCCGCGCCTGGGCGGCGTCGTGGGTGAACCCCTCCCGGCCCAGGTCGCGCTCATAACGGGCCTGGGGACTGTCGTCGGCAAGCGCTTGACTCATCAGGAGATGACCCCCAGCTGCCGGGGAATGACGGCGGACAGATCCGCCTTGAGTTCGGTCAGCCGACCGTGAAAAAAGTGGCCGGCATCCTCGTACCTGAGCAGCTCGCAGGTCGACTGCAACCGGCTTTCGCACCAGTCATGGACTCCTTCGGCCACCACGATCTCGTCCCGGCCACCCTGGGCTACCGCGACCGGACAGGGAAAGTGCCCATCCCGGTCATAGTCGTAGCGCTCAACCGGTGGCGCCACCAGGGTCAGCTGCTGCACCGGCCAGGGGGAGCGATGGGTAACCTGGGCGGCGATGGCCGAGCCAAACGAAAACCCCGCCAACAGCAGCTCGGCCTCACCCGCCCGCTCTTTGAGCCAGTCGAGCACCGCCAGCAGGTCCTCCACCTCACCGACTGCGTGACCGTACTCGCCTTCACTCTTCTCGACGCCGCGAAAGTTGAACCGCAGGCTGGGCACGCCCAGATCCCGATAGGTGCGCACCAGGGAGGTCACGACCTTGTTGTTCATGCTCCCACCGTGCTGCGGGTGGGGATGACAGACCACGGCGACACGCGACCGGTCGGCCAGGAGGCCATCAGCCCGACCATCGACTCCGGCGGCCTGGAGCATGCCGGCGGGCCCATGGATGGTAATTGCGTCCCCGGTTTGAGAAAATAATGACACTACGACCTCTTGAGGTTGGCCCCGTGCAAAGACGGAGCGAGAAAATTCGACATCGGACACGCTGAAGCGGCCCGCATTGAGCAAAAGACCGTATAATAGCGCGAGAATCCATTAGTTTGCATCGCATCATTGATGAGGAGAAGTTTGTGATTTCACTGGGTACCCTAATCATTGTTGGCCTGCTCTGCCTGCTGGCCGGCGCCGCGGTGGGCGCCGTGATCGACCGCCTGGCCGGCCCCGGCGGCCCGAACCGCGAGCTGGAAGAGCGGCTGTTCAAGGCGGAAGACGAGCTCAAGCGCTACCAGCAGGATGTCGCCGAGCACTTCGCCAAGACCTCGGAGCTGGTCAACAACCTGACCCAGAATTACCGCGAAGTCTACGAGTACCTCGCCAACAGTGCTCTCAAACTGACCACCCCCGCCATCAGCCGACAGATTCTGGAGTCGGCCAATACCCAGATGCTAGGGACCGAGCGCACCTACCTCAGTGAGGAACAGGTCGAAGCACCGCGCGATTGGGCGCCCAAGAAAGGGGCCGGCCAATTGAGCGAGGAGTATGGGCTGCATGAGGAGAATGACCTGCCCGACAACCCCTACGATTATACCGAGCAATCCCAGGTGCAGTTCGAGCCCGACAGCACGGCCGAGCACGTGCAAGACGCCGGCACCCGGAGACCCTGATGGTCAGAGAGCGAGTGGTGAGCCAGCTACAGTCTCTGGGTTGGCCCATAGCAGCGGGCCTGCTGATTGCACTGCTGGCTCTACTGGTATTCCCCGACCTTCGCCCGGAGGCCATGTTCTCACAGCCAGCGCCAGCCGATGGCCGCTCCCTGTCCTACGCCAACGCCGTGGAGCGGGCCGCGCCCGCCGTGGCCAACATCTATACCCGCAAACCGCTGGAGCGCCAGCGCCACCCCCTGGCCGATCACCCCTTCTATCGACGCTTTTTCCGCCAGTCCGACTCACCGCAACAGGAGCGCATGCAGTCGGCACTGGGTTCAGGCGTGATCATCGACGAGCGGGGCTACCTGCTGACCAACGAACATGTCATCAAGGGCGCCGAGGAAATTCTGGTCTGGCTTCAGGATGGCCGTGAAACCCAGGCCGAGCTGGTGGGAACCGACCCAGAGAGCGATCTGGCGGTCCTGAAAATCGACATGGAGGGGCTCACCGCCATCGAAGTGGCCGATCCCTCCCTGGCCCGGGTGGGTGACATTGTACTGGCGATCGGCAATCCTTTCGGGGTCGGTCAGACGGTGACTCAGGGCATCCTGAGCGCCACCGGTCGCTACAACCTGCGGATCAGCGAATACGAGAACTTCCTGCAGACCGACGCGGCGGTCAATGTCGGCAACTCCGGGGGAGCTCTGGTGGATATTCAGGGCCGGCTGCTGGGCATCAACACCGCCATTCTGGGCGAGGGCGATACCTCCGTGGGTGTGAGCTTTGCCATCCCCGCCGATTCGGCCATGCGCTCGTTGCGGGAAATCATCGAGCACGGGCGGGTGGTACGCGGCTGGCTGGGGCTGGATGCGAGGCCCATGACCCCCGAGCTGGCCAGCTCACTGGAGCTGGAGTCCACCGAGGGCGTGATCATCACCAACATCATTGAAGACAGCCCGGCCGAGCAGGCCGGACTGGTGGCGGGCGATGTGTTGACGCATATCGACAACCAGTCGGTGGGCCAGGGGCGGCAGGGCATGAATCAGATCGCCACTACGCCCCCCGGCAGTGAAGTCACCCTGCGCGTGCTGCGCGACGGCCGGCGCCTGGAGCTGACCACCACCATCGGCGAGCGCCCTGCCCCGAATAGCTAGATCGCCCGTCGGCACGTCTCTCTATATCAGTCTTTCAATATTCGATACTCGGCCGAGCGGGCGTGGGCCTCCAGCGCTTCTCCGCGCGCGAGTACCGACGCCGTGCGCGCCAACTCCGAGGCTCCCTGCGCCGAGCAGTGAATGATCGAGCTGCGCTTCTGGAAATCATAGACGCCCAGGGGCGATGAAAAGCGCGCGGTGCCGGAGGTGGGCAGGACGTGATTGGGCCCGGCGCAGTAGTCGCCCAGCGCCTCGGGGGTGTAGCGCCCCATGAAAATCGCCCCGGCGTGCTGCACCTCGGGAAGCAGTGCCTCCGGGTCCGCCACGGACAGCTCCAGGTGCTCGGGAGCCACCCGGTTGCTGACCGCCAACGCCTGTTTCATGTCCGCCACCTGAATCAATGCGCCGCGATTGGCCAGCGAGGTTCTGGCAATATCGGCCCGCTCCAGGGTCGGCAGCAGGCGCTCCATGGCGGCTTCGACCTTACCCAGAAACTCGGCGTCGGGGCTGATCAGGATGGACTGCGCCTGCTCGTCGTGTTCGGCCTGACTGAACAGGTCCATGGCGATCCAGTCCGGATCTGTCTGGCCATCGCAGATGACCAGAATTTCCGAGGGCCCGGCGATCATGTCGATATCCACCAGACCAAAAACGGCCCGCTTGGCGGTCGCCACAAAGATATTGCCCGGCCCGACGATTTTGTCCACCTTGGGGAGAGTTTCGGTGCCGTAGGCCAGCGCCGCCACCGCCTGAGCGCCGCCAATGGTAATGACCTTGTCCACTCCGGCCACGGCCGCCGCCGCCAGGACCATATCGTTGAGCTGACCATCGGGCGCCGGCACCACCATCACCAGTTCGGCGACCCCGGCCACCTTGGCGGGAATGGCGTTCATCAATACCGAGGAGGGGTAGGAAGCCTTGCCCCCCGGGACATAGAGACCGACGCGGTTCATGGCGGTGATCTTCTGGCCCAGGCGGGTGCCGTCGGCTTCGGTGTACTCCCAGGACTCCTGGCGCTGTCGGGCGTGGTATCCGCGAATACGCTCGGCGGCTGTCTCCAGCGCCTGGCGCTGGTCAGCGGGAATGGCCTTGAGCGCCCGATCGAGCTCGGAGACCGGTACCAGCAGCTCGCTCGCCTCCCGGACATCGCGCCGGTCGAGACGGTTGGTGTACTCCACCACCGCCGCATCGCCCCGGGTTTTGACCGCATGCAGGATCTCATCCACGATGCCGCCGACCTTGCTGTCGGAGACACTGTCCCATTCCAGCAGGGCGTCCAGGCGCGCATTGAAATCGCTGTCGGAGGCGTTCAAACGGGCAATCAACGGGGTTGGGTCGGGCATAGTCTCAGTCTCGGTTCAATAGTTCCGCAGGGCTTCGTTAACCGCTCAAGGGCTATTTATTAGCCGCTCAGGGCTGCTCTTTAGCCGCTCAAGGCCGTTCAGGCTTTGGCCTCTACCGCTTCGCCGATGGCGTCAATCACGGCCTGAATCAAAACGTGCTTCATTTTCATGGAAGCCTTGTTGACGATCAGCCGGGAGCTGATATCGGCGATGTGCTCGCGCGGCTCCAGGCCATTGGCCCGCAGGGTGTTGCCGGTATCGACAATATCCACGATTTCATCGGCCAGCTGCATGATCGGCGCCAGCTCCATGGCTCCGTAGAGCTTGATGATATCGGTCTGCCGGCCGCAGGTGGCGTAATACTGTTTGGCAATATTGACGTACTTGGTCGCCACCCGCAGGCGGCCCTGACGCGGCGCCTCGCCCTTGATGGCCGCGGTCATCAGGCGGCAGCGGGCGATGTTCAGATCCAGCGGCTCGTACAACCCCTCGGCCCCGTTTTCCATCAGGGTATCCTTGCCGGAAATCCCCATGTCGGCCGCGCCGAACTGCACATAAGTGGGCACATCGGCCCCGCGCAGCACCAGCAGGCGCACCTCCGGGCGATTGGTTTCGAACACCAGCTTGCGACTCTTGCTGATGTCTTCCGCCGGTTCGATACCCGCTGCCGAGAGCAGGGGCAGAGTTTCTTCCAAAATCCGGCCCTTGGTCAGGGCAATGGTCAGTGTCTGGCTCATGGGTCTCATCTAATCAGTTGGGCACGCGGCGAATATTGGCGCCCAGCATTTGCAGTTTTTCCTCGATACACTCGTAACCGCGATCAATGTGATAGATGCGGTCGACCAGAGTGGTTCCCTCGGCCACCAGGCCCGCGATCACCAGACTGGCCGAAGCGCGCAGATCGGTGGCCATTACCGGGGCACCTTTGAGCTTTTCCACCCCGGTAATCAGGGCGGTGTTGCTCTCCAGGGTAATACGGGCGCCCATGCGGTTGAGTTCGTGCACCTGAATCAGGCGGTTCTCGAAAATGGTTTCGGTCACCGAGCTCGAGCCTTCGGCCACCGCGTTCATGGCGGTAAACTGGGCCTGCATATCGGTCGGAAAGGCCGGATAGGGCGCGGTGCGCAGGTTGACGGCCTTGGGCCGTTTCCCTTTCATGTCCAGCGATATCCAGTCATCGCCAATCTCGATCTCGGCGCCGGCTTCACCCAGCTTCAACAGTACCGCCTCGAGAATGTCCGCGCGGGTATCCTTGAGCCGGACTTTACCCCGGGTGGCCGCGGCGGCCACCAGATAGGTGCCGGTTTCGATACGATCGGGCATGACGTCGTAAGCGCATGAGTGGAGTTTCTCCACCCCGCGAATGGTCATGGTGGCGGTGCCGATGCCCTCGATGTCGGCCCCCATCGCCACCAGGCAGTGCGCCAGATCCACCACTTCCGGCTCGCGCGCCGCGTTCTCCAGGACGGTAACGCCCTCGGCCAGAACCGCCGCCATCAGCAGGTTTTCGGTACCGCCCACAGTGACGGTATCCATCAGGATATGCGCCCCCTTGAGGCGCCCCTTGCTGCGGGCGCGGATGTAGCCCTCGTCCACCTCAATCTCGGCCCCCATGGCTTCCAGGCCGCGCAGGTGAATGTCGACCGGCCGGCTACCAATGGCACAACCTCCGGGAAAGGACACATTGGCCTCGCCATAGCGGGCCAACAGGGGCCCCAGCACCAGAATGGAGGCGCGCATGGTCTTGACCAGCTCGTAAGGCGCCGTGAGGTCATCAATGGACGTCGGATCAATCTCCACACACATTTTTTCATCGATGGTGACACCCACCCCCATGCACCGCAAAAGCGCCAACATGGTGGTGATGTCATTCAAGTGCGGCATGTTACCGACACGCACTGGGCCATCGGCCAGCAGGGTCGCTGCCAGAATCGGCAGGGCCGAGTTCTTGGAGCCGGAAATCCGGATCTCACCATTGAGCGGCGGCCCGCCCTGAATCATTAATTTATCCATAGATCGTCACTGTCTTCTTGTCGGCGAACCGGAATTCACTGCTGTTGTTGCCACTGTTCCGGCGTCAGGGTTTTCATGTGCACCGCGTGGATGCTGCCATCGGCAATCTGCTCGGACAGGGCGGCATACACCATCTGCTGCTTTTTCACGGGCGTGATGCCCCGGAAGGCGTCACTGACGACCACCAGGTTGATGTGACTACCGTCAACGCCCACCTGGACTTCGCTCTCGGGTATGTTGGCTTGAATCAACGCTTTGATCTGATCGGGCTGCATACTATCTCCCCGGTTGGGACACGGATTTATCAGGGGCGAATCTTACCTGAATGCCTCCCAACAAGCACCCGTTAAGGACTTTGTAAGGCCTTTACAGACAAAAATGCCGCCCTCTTTCAAGGGCGGCATTCGCTCCGGGCCGGTCTGGCGTCGTTACACCTCGTCCAGCCAGTTGTCGATCACCTTGTCCACATCGCCATCATACTTCTTGGCCGCCTGACTGAACTGACTGCGGAATGACCGGCCCAGGTTCACGCCGTCCAGCACCAGGTTGATCAGCTTCCACTCCCCTGAGCGGTTCTGCGCCATGGTGTAGGAGAGCTTGTAGGTTGAGCCGTCGTGCTTGACCTCCTGATCGACACTGACACGCCGGCTGTCTTTGTCGCCCTCTTTGGGAGGCGCAATACTGATTTCACTGTCAGTGTAGCTGGCGATCCCCTTGGCGTAGGTTTCAACCAGACCACGCCTGAAAATCTTGGTAAATTCCTCCACCTGCTCATCCGTTGCGTCCTTTCGGTGAGATCCCATGACCGCACGGGCGATGAAGGAGAAATCCACCACCGGGTCCAGCACCTCTTCAATTGCCTGGTAATAGGCCTGCGTATCATCTTCACCGCCATCGTACTCCTTGACGATATCGAACATGACCTCGGTCACTTCCTCTACCAGCTCATGGGGCGTTTCCTGCTTCGGGTCCACCGGCTCATCCGCTGCGACCGCCGCTGTGCCCAGCAAGCACGCAAAAGCGGCCGCGAGCCAACGTACCGGACGGGATTTCAACTTCAACACACTGGTCATAATCAAGATTCCTTAGGGTTTAAAATCGGTTTTCACTCAGGGTGGCCATCCAGAACACGGGTACTCATCACAGTACCGACATTGGCCAGCGACCTTTGTTACACTCTGCCGGCGCCAGCACACGGCGGCTGACAACGCAACTGGTACACTATAACATTAGCACCCACAGCGGGCCTAATGGCCGTGCGTAAAAGATTGTTATTGCCGGCCTGGAACCGACCCTTTCAACCTCTTAATGAAGCCACTATCCCTATGACTCAAATCTGGCTGCCCATCCTGGGTGTCATCGCCGGCTTTATCGGGCTGATCTGGAGCGCCGACCGGTTTGTGGCCGGCAGCGCCGCCCTGGCCAATACGTTCGGTATTCCCAAGCTGATCATCGGCCTCACCATCGTGGCCTTCGGCACTTCGGCGCCGGAAGTGGTCGTGTCCATCAGCGCCTCGTTGCGCCAGGCGGGCGAACTGGCGGTGGGTAACGCGCTGGGCTCCAACCTGGCCAATGTCGGCCTGGTGCTGGCCATCACCGCTCTGATCGCGCCCCTTCCCATCCAGAGACACCTGTTGATCCGAGAAGTGCCCGCACTGGTCGTTATTACCGCTCTGGCGGGCGTATTTCTGTACGATAGCCAGCTGCAAGCCTGGGAGGGCTGGGTGTTGCTGCTGGTATTGCCCGCCGTCATGTGGCTGTTGATCTGGAGCAAACGGCACGATCCCGAAGAAATTGACCCCGAAATCCCGGCCATGGGACGGTTGGCCTCCTCGCTGTGGTTTGTCATCGGCCTGGTTGTGCTGGTCGGCAGCTCCGAGGTACTGGTGTGGGGCGCCGAGCAACTGGCACTGGCCATGGGCGTGACGCCGCTGGTCGTCGGCCTGACCGTCATTGCCGTGGGTACCAGCCTGCCCGAGCTGGCGGCCTCGGTCATGAGCGCCCTGAAAGGTCACCAGGATATCGCCCTGGGCAACATCATCGGCTCCAATCTGTTCAATATCCTGGCCGTGATGGCCGTTCCGGCCCTGATCCAGCAACCGCCCATGGAGGCGGCCGTCTTCTTCCGGGACTACGCTTCAATGGCGCTGATCACCGCGATTCTGGTCGTGGCCATCTGGGTGGATTACCATCTCCGGCGCAATGACACGCCTGACGGGAGCCCTCACAAAGGGCACCTGGGACGCCGGATCGGCTCCCTTCTCCTGCTAAGCTACGCTGGTTACTATGTGTGGCTGTTTATCAGCGTGTAAAACTCCAGGGGGGCTCTGACCCGAAACCTGACCAGCACCCTGAACGGAACCGAGCATGACTCAATTTGACTACATTCAGTCCGGGCGCCGCACCGTTGAAATCGAAGCGCAGGCGGTGGATGCCCTGCGCACGCGCATCGATGAGAGCTTCAACCGGGCCTGTTCAATCTTACTGAACAGCCCGGGCCGGGTCATCGTGACCGGCATGGGCAAATCCGGCCACATCGGCAAAAAAATAGCGGCGACCCTGGCCAGTACCGGGACACCGGCCTTTTTTGTCCACCCGGGTGAGGCCAACCATGGCGACCTGGGCATGATCACCCGCGACGATGCGGTCATTGCCATCTCCTATTCGGGTAACTCCGACGAGATCATGACGCTTGTGCCTCTGATCAAGCGCCTGGGTGTGCCCATCATCAGCATGACCGGCAAGCCACGCTCGCCGCTGGCCCAGGAGGCGGAAGTCAATCTGGACATCAGTGTCGCCTGCGAGGCCTGCCCTCTGGCGCTGGCTCCCACGGCCAGCACCACCGCCACCCTGGTGATGGGGGACGCACTGGCCATCGCCCTGCTCGAGGCGCGCGGCTTTACCGCCGAGGACTTTGCGTTCTCCCACCCGGGGGGGACGCTCGGGCGCAAGCTGCTGCTCAGAGTCGATGACATCATGCACCGCGGCGAGAGTGTGCCCCGGGTGGGGGCCGACACGCCTCTGAGCGATGCGCTCCTGGAGATGACCCGCAAGGGCTTCGGAATGACCACAGTGGTGGATGAACAAGGCGGGTTATTGGGTGTCTACACGGATGGCGACTTGCGCCGCAGCATCGATCTGGGTACCGATCTGACCACCACTTTGATGAGCCAGTTGATGAATCGCCACCCCAAGACCGTGAGCGCCCACACGCTGGCAGCCGAGGCACTCAAAGTGATGGAAGACAACAAGATTACGGCGCTCGTGGTGCTCGATGAGCAGCGCCAGCCCCACGGGATCCTGCATATGCATGATATCCTGCGCGCCGGCATCATCTGACCCCGCAACCGGTAGAGCGATAGACTATGGCAACCAGCTTGAACGAGCGCGCCCAGCGCATCGAACTGCTTCT
This sequence comes from Marinimicrobium sp. C2-29, assembly GCF_038419845.1. Lineage (NCBI taxonomy): Bacteria > Pseudomonadati > Pseudomonadota > Gammaproteobacteria > Cellvibrionales > Cellvibrionaceae > Marinimicrobium > Marinimicrobium sp. C2-29. Next base: position 123,014 of record NZ_JBCAQT010000006.1, on the reverse strand, counting down.
GCTCGATGTGGACGGCGTGCTCACCGACGGTCGACTGTACTTCAGCGAAACCGGCGACGAACTCAAGGCGTTCAGCACCCTCGACGGACTGGGCATCAAACTGCTGCGCCGCTGCGGGGTGAAGGTCGGCATCATCAGCGGCCGGCGCACCGACCTGGTGGCCCGGCGCGCGCTCGACCTGGGCCTGGATCTTGTGATTCAGGGCCGGGAAGACAAATGGCAGGCTCTGGCCGATTGGCGTCGGGAAAACCCGGTGGCGCTCGATCGCATTGCTTTCATGGGCGACGACTGGCCCGACCTGACCATCATGACCCGCGTCGGCCTGGCGTTGACCGTCGCCAATGCGCACACCAGTGTGAGTGAGCGGGCCCACTGGCAGAGCCATCGCTGCGGTGGCGACGGCGCGGTGCGCGAGGCCTGCGACCTGCTGCTCAAGGCCCGGGGCGATTTCGACCGCCTGCTGAATGAGTATCTGCCGAGCACGTCCGGAGACGAACGCCATGCTTAAGAACCCGCTGGCTTGGCTGGGACTGGTCGTGCTGATCGGGCTGGTCGCCATCTGGGACTTCAATCCCGACGATCTTCTGCGCCCCGTACCCGAGCGCGAGGCTGAATTTCCCCACGCCTACCTGATCGGGTCCGAAACCCGCCGGTTTGACACCGAAGGACGGCTGTACCACCACATGGTCAGCGAGCGTGCCGACCACTTCCAGTACCTTCCCAAACGCTCTAGCGAACGGGACTACTCATTGATTCAAAAACCGGACATCACTCTGTACGGCCGGGAGGAGCAGGAGGATGAAAGCTCACCGGAAGCCGGGATCGAGGCTCCCTGGCGCGTCAGAGCCGAGCAGGGACGAAGCGATGCCAATGCCACGCGCATCCATCTGCGGGAGCAAGTGCGGGTCTGGCAGCAGAGTGAAGAGGGGCTCACCGAGCTGACCACGAGCGAGCTCATCATTGAACCGGACCGCCAATTCGCGGAAACCGATAAAGCTGTTAACATGCGCTCCCCTCAGGGCCGAAACCGGGCTGTGGGCATGCGCGCTGACTTGGGAAAAGATCACATTGAACTACTTTCGGAGGTGCGAGGCACCTATGACGCTCAAAGCCGGGAACCCTGACGCTCGGGCCGTCTGGCCCCTTCTGCTGACCGCACTGCTGTGCTTCACCGCTCTGCCGGCACTGGCGCTACCGGAGGACCGGGAGCAGCCGATCTACATTGAATCCGACCGGGCCGAGCGTGACGGGCGCCAGGGCATCACCACCTACGAGGGGGATGTCCGCCTGCGCCAGGGCAGCCTGCGCATTGAGGCCGAGCGGATTACCGTTCACACCGACGAGAACGACGAGGTCCAGCGGGTCCTGGCGGAGGGATCTCCCGCCCATTTCGAGCAACAACCGGAGGCGGACGGGCCGCCGGTAAGCGCCGAAGCCTACCGTATCCATTACCAGATCGACCAGCAGATGCTCGAGCTGACCACCAGCGCTCTGCTGGAACAGGGTGATGCCAGCATGCGGGGCAACCGCATCGACTACGACATCGCCAAAGAACTGGTGAAAGCGGAGGGCGACGCCGAAACCGACAGTCCCCGGATCAGAATGGTCTTACCGCCCAAGAACGAACGCCCGGAACAGGATTGATCCATGCCCAGCCTGCACGCTCTCAACCTGGCCAAAAGCTACAAGACCCGCAAAGTGGTCATCGACGTATCGCTGTCGGTCACCAGCGGACAGATTGTCGGCCTGCTCGGCCCCAATGGCGCGGGCAAGACCACCTGCTTCTACATGATCGCGGGCCTGGTGGGGGCCGATCAGGGTCGCGTCCTGATCGATGACCGGGACATCACCCACCTGCCCATCCACGGCCGGGCGCGCGCCGGCATCGGCTATCTGCCCCAGGAAGCCTCGGTGTTCCGCAAGCTGACCGTGGCCGACAACATCATGGCCATCCTGGAAACGCGCAAGGAGCTCAACCGCAAGCAGCGGCTGGGCAAGCTGGACTCGCTGCTGCGCGAGTTTCACATCACCCACATAAAGGACAGCCTGGGCATGTCGCTCTCGGGCGGCGAGCGCCGGCGGGTTGAAATTGCCCGGGCACTGGCCACCGAGCCACAATTCATCCTGCTGGACGAGCCTTTCGCCGGGGTGGATCCGATTTCGGTCACGGATATCAAACAGATCGTCCGCCACCTGAAAGATCGGGGCATTGGCGTCTTGATTACCGACCACAATGTGCGAGAGACTCTGGACATCTGCGAGAATGCCTACATCGTCAGTGAGGGCCATATCATTGCCGAAGGCGACGCTCAATCCGTTCTGAGCAACGAGCGGGTGCGGGAAGTCTACCTGGGCGAGCATTTCAGGTTGTAAAGCGCCCGCCACCTCCTCGCGATCTGCGCGACACCCCTTGACAATTGCGCGATTGTGCGTAACAGGACGCACAATAGGCACAAAGATTGCTTATTAATTTGCGTCAGGTTATTGCCTCTCGGCCTCAGGCTGACTAAACTCTGGGTATTCCGTCAATGTCGTTTCTAACGGGGTTAAACGCCGTCTGCCCATGAAACAATCACTACAACTGAAACTCGGCCAACAGCTGACCATGACGCCTCAGCTGCAGCAGGCAATCCGTCTGCTGCAGCTGTCGACTCTGGACCTGCAACAGGAAATCCAGGAGGCACTGGACTCCAACCCCATGCTCGACGTGGAAGAGCCCCAGGACGCCCCGGAAGAGAAAACCAACGACAACCGCGACCAGAGCGACGACGGCAAGCACGGCAGCACCGACAACCGGGAAAGCCGGGACGATACCGGTACCAGCAGCGATGTGGCCGAACCCGACGGCGACTGGAACGAATCCATCCCCAACGACCTTCCGGTCGACACCAGCTGGGACGATGTCTACCAGTCCGCCCCGGCCTCCTCCGGCACCAGCAATTTCGAGGGCGATGAGAACAGCGACTACGACAGCCGCCGCGGCACCACCGACTCGCTCTACGATCACCTGATGTGGCAACTGAACCTCACCCCCATGTCCGACCGCGACCGCGTGATCGCCATGACCATCATTGATGCGGTCGAGCCCAGCGGCATGCTCTCCAGCAGTCTGGAGGAAATCCACGAGGGACTGAAAGCGGACTGGGAGGAGCTGGAGCTCGACGAGGTCGAGGCGGTGCAGCACCGGCTGCAGCAATTCGACCCCTCCGGCGTCGCCAGCCAGAATCTGTCCGAATGCCTGCTGGTGCAATTGCAGCAGTTGCCCGCCAGCACGCCCTGCCTGGAGGGAGCCAAAACCATCGTACGCAGCTACCTGCCCCAGCTGGGTAGCCGCGACTACCGCCAGTTGATGCGCCGCACCCGACTCAAGGAGCCGGAGCTGCGTCAGGCCATTGAGCTGATCCAGAGCCTGAACCCCCGCCCAGGCGACCAGATCGCCAGCGGTGACGTGGAGTACGTAGTGCCCGACGTGTTTGTGGAAAAGCGTGAGGGCCGCTGGACCGTGGAGCTCAACCCCGACATCGCTCCGCGACTGCGCATCAACCCGGACTATGCCTCCATGGTCAAGCGTGCCGATTCGAGCACCGACAACACCTTCCTGAAAGACAATCTGCAGGAGGCCCGCTGGTTTCTGAAAAGCCTGCAGAGTCGCAACGAAACCCTGCTCAAGGTCGCCAGCTGTATCGTCGACAAACAGCGCGGCTTCCTGGATCACGGCGCCGAGGCCATGCGCCCTCTGGTGCTGCACGATATCGCCGAACTGGTGGACATGCACGAATCCACCATCTCCCGGGTCACCACCCAGAAATACATGCATACGCCCCAGGGCATCTTCGAGCTCAAGTACTTTTTCTCCAGCCATGTCAGCACCGAATCCGGGGGCGAGTGTTCCTCCACGGCCATTCGGGCGATCATCAAGAAGCTGGTGGCCTCGGAGTCGCCCAAAAAGCCGCTCAGTGACAGCAAAATTACCGCCTTGCTGGCCGATCAGGGCATCAAAGTGGCCCGCCGGACCATCGCCAAGTACCGCGAATCGCTGGGGATACCGCCGTCGAACGAGCGCAAAACGCTGGGGCCGGCTTAAACCCGACGCGGCGCTGGATGACGCCGGGTACCAGCGCTGCTATGCTGGTCTCTGGCACCGGTTGAGAGCGCCGAATTTGAAGGGCGGGCCCGCCCAGGTACAGGGACAGTGCCGCCGTTGGTGCGGGCCCGGTATGTTGTCAGGCTATCGCCATGCGCAAGAGGAAGTTGCTATGCAAATCAATATCAGCGGGCACCACCTGGATCTGACCGACGCACTCAAGGATTACGTGAACAATAAACTGGAGCGCTTGACTCACCATCACGATAAAATCACCACTACCAATGTCACTCTGACGGTTGAAAAGCTCGAACAGAAAGCCGAAGCCATGCTGCATGTCAGTGGCAAAGACCTGTTCGCCGACGCCGTGGACCTGGACATGTACGCCGCTATCGATCAGCTCACCGACAAGTTGGATCGACAGCTGATCAAACACAAAGAAAAGCTACGCAGCCACAGATAACCTATGGATATTCAGTCAATTATCAGCCCCAGCCGCACCCTGTGCGGCATTGAGGGTGTCAGCAAGAAACGGGCGTTGGAGATTCTGGCCACCACCATCGCTGAAGACGTCCCGGCCATTGATGCCGACGATCTGTTTCGCCGTCTGATCGCCCGTGAGCGCCTGGGCTCAACCGGCATCGGCCATGGCATTGCCATCCCCCACTGCCGGGTGAGCAACTGCGATGGCACTCTGGGGGCCCTGATCACCCTGAAAGAGCCAATCGAGTTCGACGCGATCGATTCCGAGCCGGTGGACGTACTCTTTGCCATGTTGGTACCCGAGCACGCCCAGGATGAGCATCTGCAGACGCTCGCCTCCCTGGCCAGCATGCTCAACGACGCCAACTACCGGGACAGCCTGCGTCAGGCACAAAGCGACCGGGACCTGTATCAGGTCGCCGTCGACGGGCAGTAGGACCAGGCCCGGCGCCTCCGCACGGCCGGGATCAAACAACGTCAGCGTCATTCGAACGGCAGCACCCCAGGAATTGAAACTCCATGCATTTGATCATTGTCAGTGGCCTCTCCGGCTCCGGTAAAAGTACCGCCCTGCACGTCCTGGAAGACGTGGGGTACAACTGTATCGACAATCTGCCGGTCAGCCTGCTGCCCGCCCTGGTGGCCCAGATCCAGATTCACCGGGACACCGACGACCAGAAGTTCGCGATCGGCATCGACGTGCGCAACGCCTGGCAGGACCTGAGTATCTTCCCGGATATGATCAGCACCCTGAAAGACGCCCACATTCCCTTCCATGTGATGTTTCTCGACACCCGCATCCCGGTACTGATGCAGCGTTTCAGCGAAACCCGGCGCAAACATCCTCTGAGCGATCTGGACACCAATCTTCAGGAGGCCATCACCAAGGAACAGACGCTGCTCGAGCCGATTCGCGATACCGCCGATCAGGTGCTGGACACCAGTCACCTCAACCTGCACGAGCTGCGCGATCTGGTCAAAGAGCGCGTGGTCGGCCGGCACGAGGCAAGCATGGCCATCCAATTCGAGTCGTTCGGTTTCAAGCACGGGGTACCGGTCAACGCCGACCTGGTGTTCGACGCCCGCTGTCTGCCCAACCCGCACTGGAAGCCCAATCTGCGCTCCCAGACCGGCCAGGATCAGGCCGTGGTGGAGTTTCTCGAGCAGGAAGAGAAAGTCCGACAGATGTACGGGGACATTGAACACTTCCTGACGCGCTGGTTGCCCCACTACAAAGCCAACAGTCGCAGCTACATTACCGTGGCCATCGGTTGTACCGGGGGCCAGCACCGGTCGGTTTACCTGGCCGAAAAACTGCAGAGCCACTTTGTCCAACACTACGACAATGTCCAGGTGCGCCACCGGGAACTGAGTCAACGGGAAGAACCCTAATCACCATGCCGTCGACCACCGTCAAGATCGTCAACAAGAAGGGCCTGCATGCCCGGGCTGCCGCCAAGTTTGCGACCACCGCCGCCAATTTTGGCTGCCAGGTGCAGGCGCGCTGCCCCGGCAGTCAACAGTGGGTGGATGGCAAGAGTGTCATGTCGCTCATGCTGCTCGCCGCCGGTCATGGCTCGGAACTGGAAATCCACGCCGAAGGCGAAGATGAATCCAACGCACTGGAAGCCATTCGCGAGCTGATTGCCAATCGTTTTGAAGAAGGCGAGTAAACGATGCCGATTGAGGATTTGCGCCCTGCCCTGGCGCGTTCGGGTTCGCTGATCGCACTGGCACTGCTGCTTTTGATCCTGCAGGCCTGCGGGGGCGATGGCGGCCCGGGGCGGCTGGATGTGGTCGCCCCCCAAGCTGAATTGCGGCCTGCCCGCCCCGGCTCCACTTACGCTTCCGAGCTGATCGACTGCGCCCGGGTGTTCAATCGCGGGGGCAACAACAACCACGCTTTCTGCACTCTGGAGCGGCTGCCATTGCTGGGGCAGGAGCGTGAGACGCTGACTCCGGAGGCGGTACTTGAGCGCACGCTGGTCAGTGACGACTGGATGGCGCAACGCTTTGAACAGGCCCTGCGCGCCCAGCCTGACGAGCTGCTCCAGCTCTTCAAGGGGGTCACCGCCGTGGTGATCGGCGCCGACATCCGTCCTTCCTACTACTGGCTGTCCACCGGGGCCATTTACCTGGATCCGGCCCGACTCTGGCTGAATATCGCCGAGCGCGACACCATATCCGAAGCTCCCGATTATCGCAGTGACTTTGATCGCGAACTGGATTTCGATGTGCTCTGGCGCTATGTCCGCGACGGCGATTACGCCTGGCGCAACGCGCCATTGAGCGGCCCGGGACAGTCCCGGGAGCTGGAACAGATTCTCGCGCCTTTGGCCGCCCTGCTGTTTCACGAACTGGCGCACGCCAACGACTACTTGCCCCCGAGCGAACAACCAAACCTGGACATGAGCCTCACGCCGGCCCAGGCCGCGAGCCGGGTGCAATCGGCGAGCATTTCCGCCGCCCTGGCCCGGGATTATCCGCTCAGTTCCGAATTGATGATGGATCTGGCCGAAGTCATGTATCAGGGGCGCGATGCCACTGAGCAGGAACAACAACTGACCGCGCAGGAAGTCGGCCTGAACTTTTCGCAAGACACGGCCAGCGACTCTTACTCCTACGTCACCGCCAGCCGGACGCTGTTTCTGGAAGATACCGCCATGCTGTTTGAAGAGGTCATGATGCAGTACCACTTCGACGTGACCCGCGAACTGGCTTTTACCGACCGTCCCGACAGTGATAACGCCAGTTGCAATGACTTTACCGTTCGCTGGGGGCAGAGAGGCCGCGTTGGGCACGATTCACTGAAGCCGCGAGCCACTCTGGCCCTGCAATTACTGCTCGATCAGAACGATGTGCAGACCCACCTGGCCAACCTGCCCGACCCCGAACCACTGACAGAGGGCCTCGGGTGGTGCGCCAACCTGAGTCCCGCCGCCATTGGCGTGCACGCCGCGCCCGGTATGCCTTTGGTCGAGCCATTGCCAGAGCAGGACCGCCGCCACTCAGGCGGGCATCCACATCACGCCAACCATCAGTCCCGCACCGAGTACCAGAGACGATGAACCACGACGATTTTGAACAGGACGAGGATTTCAAAAGCAAATCCCAGCTCAAACGGGAAATGCACGCACTGCAGGATCTGGGCAAGGCCCTGACGGAGCTGAGCGAAGAGCAGCTCAATCGCCTGCCGCTCGAGCCCCGTCTGCACGCGGCACTGCTGGAAATGCGCCGCCTGCGCCACCGAGAGGCCCGTCGAAGGCAGATGCAGTTTATCGGCCGGCTGATGCGCGAAGCCGATCAACCCGCGCTGGAAACGGCCATGGAACAGTTCAACCAGAACAGTCGGGTCCAGGTTCAGCGTCAGCAGCAGGCCGAGCAGTGGCGCGACCGCCTGCTACAGGAGCCGGACGCGCTCCAGGCGTTCATCGACGACCACCCGGCCACCGATATTCAGCACCTGCGCCAGCTGCTGCGCCAGACACAGAAAGAACTACAGGCACAAAAACCCGCCAGTGCCCAGCGCAAGCTCTTGCGTTATCTGCGCGAACTGATGGGCTGACTTAGATGGCCTAATTTACCAGGGCAGATCGGTCCCGTCCCAGTGCAGAAAACGCCCGGTATCCTCGGGGCGGAGGCGCTCCATCACCCCCCAGAGACGCTCGGCGGTCAGCTCGGGGCTGAACAACCGATCCTCCGGCAGGGAGCGGGTAAAGGGTTGCGAGAGCGGGGTATCGGTGGTGCCGGGGTGCAGCGCCACCAGGCACAGTTGGCGATGAGAGCGGGCCAACTCCACCGAGGCGGTTTTTGCCAGCATATTGAGCGCGGCCTTGGAGGCGCGGTAGCCATACCAGCCACCCAGGCGATTATCGCTGATGCCGGCAATTTTGGCGCTGAGCAGCACCACGCGTGAGGCGCGCGCCCGGGGCATCAACGGAACCAGGTGTTTGAGAATCATCGCCGGGACGATGCTGTTGACGGTAAAATAGTGCGTCAGTTGCTCGGCGCTCAACTCCGACAGTTTCTTTTCCGGCATCTGCGGTTTATCCGAACCGGGATCGCTCCGGTGCAGCACTCCCACCGCGCAGAACAACAGCTCAACTTCCCCGTACTCATCCTCGATGGTCTGCGCCAGTTCGGCCAGTGCCGTTTCGCTGTAATCACAGGCAAGCTGTTGTTCTACCCGGGGCAAGTCGTGATCCCCCGAGCGGGTGACCGCGACCACCCGATGATGTTCGGAAAAATGGGGGATCAGCGCCTGGGCGATGGCGCTGTTGGCGCCAAAGACGAGTGCGACGGGCTTCATTGAACACCTCCTGAAACGATGACGGCGGGCGGACTCGGCGTCCTGTTTCCAGCAATACGTTTACCGAGGCAGGTGCGATCAGGCCAGAGGGCCGCGCGGCCCATCGGGAAGCGAAAAGTCTGACCAATTGTGAAATACCCGGTCCACGCCAAAGTCGCGCAGCTGCTGTTCGCTGGCGTGGGGACGATAGGCCCAGACGGTGGCGCCAGCCTGGGTGGCGGCGGTCAGGCCGGGCACACTGTCTTCGATCACCAGACAGTCTCTGATGTCCATACCGATCTGCTCGGCCGCCCGCTGATAGATTGCCGGGTCGGGTTTTGATACCGCAAGCTTCTGCGAATCAAACCGGCGGGCGGACGGAAAGTACACATCCAGCCCGGTCACCGAGAGTTTGAGCTCCAGCTCAAAGGTGCGGGAGTTGGTCACCAGCGCAAAGGGGTGAGTCAGTTGTGCCAGCACCCGCTCTATTCCGGGCATGGTGATCAGCTCGGTGCGCATCAGCTGTTCGGAGAAACGGCGGTTGTCCTCCATGAAGCCGTTCATGTCCGGAATGGGTTTGCCCAGCCGCTCTTCTACCATGGCGACACAATCGGGAAAGCTGTGTCCGGTAAAGGTCTCGGCCACCTCCTGTTCCGAGTAGGGCAACCCCAGAGTCTGTACCGATCGATGCAGGGCCCGGGTGGCGAGAATTTCCGAGTCGACCAGAACGCCGTCGCAGTCGAACAACACAGCTTTGTACAAAATATTTACCCCAGATTGTTAAAGGAAAGATAGAAAAATCGGTGAACGGCGCGTTGAGCCCGGCCCGCTTCGGGGTGCAGTGTTCCCAGACACGCCGTGAATACATCCCTGTAGGCTCGCATCGCGGGTCCCCCGCTCCACGGTCTGGGAACACTGCACCCCGAATCGGTCCTACCCATTCAGATTTACAACCAGTCTTTGTGTTTGAAATACAGGTAGGGCGCAATACCCGCCATGACCATGACCACCAGCGCAAAGACATAGCCGTATTTCCAATGTAGCTCGGGCATCAGGTCAAAGTTCATGCCGTAGATGCTGGCAATTACTGTGGGGGGAAGAAATACCACCGCGGCAATGGAAAAGGTCTTGATGATCTGGCTCTGTTCAATGTTGATGAAGCCCTGGGTCGAGTCCATCAGGAAGTTGATTTTGTCGAACAGAAACGCGGTGTGGGACATGAGCGTATCCACATCGCGTTTGATTTCGCGCGCGGTTTCCTGCAGTTCAAAGTGCTCACGCAGATGCCGCTGCAGAAACGAAATCGAGCGCTGGGTATCCATCAGACACAGCCGGATTTTACCGTTGCTGTCTTCCAGCTTGGCCAGCTTGTCGATGGCATCTTCCAGGTCGGCGTCTTCGTCTTCCAGCACCAGGTGGCTGACATCCTCCAGCTTGCGGTGAATATCCTCGAGCACGTCGGCCAGGTTCTCGACCTTCTGCTCAAACATGGTGATCATCAGATCCTGAGGTGAGGCGGCCTGCACCTGCCCGCGCCGGGCACGCATGCGCAACAGACGGAAGTCCGCCAGATCGCCATCGCGCAGGGTGATCAACCGCTTGTCCTGCAGGATGAAGGCGACCGTCACGGTGCTGTGCCGCCCCTCCCCCGGCGAGAGAAACAGGGAGTGAACGTGCAGACCGGCACCATCCTGAAAGTAACGCGCGGAGAACTCGATCTCCTCCACATCGTCAGACTCGGGCAATTCCGCACGCAGGAAGGTATTGAGCAGCCCGCGCTCTTCTTCCGTGGGCTCATGCGCATCAATCCAGACCGCATCATCCAGCGCCGCCTTGAGGTTATCTTCATCCACGGGCTGGTCGCGCAGCGTGGCGCCCCGGATATTAAACATTCTCAACATGAACGGGTCTCCTCGAGTACGGTAGAGTCAAGCTCGGTAAAATCAAGTCCGGTAAATCATCCCATCACCATAGCACAGTGATTTGACGGTTTGATGCCGTGGAGTATACAACAGACGCCCCCGGCCCGGATCTGTTAAAGTAGTGGTTTACCACAATAACGATCGCACAGGCCCATGCAAATCAACGACATCTCCGCCAACATCGACGCCAAAATGCACCGCCTGGAACAGCAGCTGGCCAACCTGAACGATGCCCGCGAGCGCGTCAGCGGCGACACGGATGCCCAGGCAGTGATCGACCAGGATATTCAGGTGCTCATGGATATGCGGGCCAAGCTGGTCAAATCCCGCGATCTGGCCTGGCAGGTACACCAACTGGGCCAACAGACGCAGGAGCAGAACTTGCGCATCCGCCGCCATAGGCGGTTGGGGCTGGGGCTGATCATTTTCAGTGGTGTGGCGCTGGTGGGATTGTTGATCGTATATCTGGTGGCTTTCTGAACGAAGAGACCCGGCTCTGAGCGCCGGCTGTGAAAGAAAACAAGCCCGGTGGGTTCGCTGAACCCACCGGGCGCTGGCGTTACTCTTTGACCGCGGCCGATTCCAGCAGGGGCTTGAGCTCACCGCTTTCGTACATTTCCAGCACGATGTCATTACCGCCGATCAGCTCGCCGTTCACCCACAGCTGAGGAAAGGTCGGCCAGTTGCCGTACTGGGGCAAACCCGCACGAATGTCGGGGTTCGCGAGCACGTCCACGTAGGCAAAACGCTGGCCACACGCCATGACGGCCTGGGAGGTGCGCTGAGAAAAACCGCACTGGGGCGCATTGGGTGAACCCTTCATAAAAAGAATGACCGGATTCTCTTCAATTTGCTGTTTGATGCTTGCCTGTACGTCGTCCATAGGACTTGCTGACCTCTTGGTTGTGCGTGGTTGTGCGAATTCACGTTAAATCATGGAAATTACCGGAGCGCCCGCCGGGCAAAAACCCAGTGTGCGACTCAAGTATTATATTCTAACGCAGCCGACGCGGGGAAACCAGTCAGCCACCCGCCAGCCGCTTTTTGGTCAGACGTGTCGGAGCATGACTGAGCGGATCCTCGGGCCAGGGGTGCTTGGGATAGCGACCACGCATCTGTTTGCGCACCTCCGGGTAGGCACCCTGCCAGAACGACGCCAGGTCGGCGGTGATCGCCAGCGGGCTGCCGTTAGGTGAGGCCAGATGCAAGCGCAGAGGCACCCTGCCCTCGGCCAGCGCCATCTGCCGGCAGCCAAAGAACTCCTGCAGCTTGCCGCTCACCTCAGGCAGGCCGCCGTCGGGATACACAATCGCCACACGCCGTTCGCTGGGCAGGGTCAGGTGCGTGGGCAATAGCCGATCCAGCGCCTGGAGGACGTCATACCCAAGATAAAACGCCAGCCCCTGCTCCCAGGGCAGCGCGTCGGGCCGGTTGGCCGGGCCCAGGAAGGGCGCCAGCCACTGCGCCAGTTGACCGAGCAGTGCCGCCTCACCCAGATCGGGCAGGCTCAGCAGTTGGTATTCCGCGGCCAGACGTGCCCGGCGCAGCAATTGTTGGGCGCCCTGGCTCCAGGGGTACAGATCCAGGCCGTGATGCTGGATATCCGCCACCAGAGCCGGCGCCACCGCCTCCGCCGTCAGGGGCTCAAGATCCTCCGCGCTCACCGCGCCGCCCATGCGCCAGATCACCCGCCGGCGCCAGCCTTTGCCCCGATGTTCCAGCTGCGCTTCCGGCTCGCTCAGCTCGCGCCTTTGGGCGGCATTCAGCTCCAGCGGCCAGCCCTGTCCCATGTGACCTTTACCGCGCGCCGCAATCTGGGGAAAGACGGCCCAGTCCTCACTGAGCGGCGTTTCCGGCGCCACGCTGATGCCACTGTTCAGGCGGTAGCGGCCAGACGCCTGCCGATGGCCAATGCGATCGCGAAAGGCCCAGGCCAGACGCGTCGGCTCAAGGTGCCCGATCTCGCGGACGGAAGCACCCAGCACCCTGAGCCACCGCCGGCGCTGTTGTTGCCACTGGCGATTGCGCTCCAGCTCCCGACCGGCGGAGCCCAGCCAGTCATCGCTCTCACCCGGCGTCCGCCAGTCAAAATGCAGCGCCAGGGCCAGCCACAAGACCGCGTCGGCCAGGGCGCCCTGCTCCCGGACCTGATCCTGAAGCAGCGCCGCCAGACGCGGATGGGTGCCCAGCGCCGAGACCTGCCGCCCCGCCTCGGTGATTCGATTGTCCGCATCCAGCAGTTGCCAGGACCGCAGCTGGGTCCGGGCCTGATCGAGGGCCATGGGGTTGGGCGACTCGAGCCAGGGCAGGTCCATCACCGGCGAGCCCCAGTGCGCCAGACGCAGGGCCAGGGGCCGGTAGTCGGTAGCGCGAATCTCCGGCTGCTCCGCCGGCGCCAGTACCTCTTCCGACGACCAGAGCCGGACACAGTGTCCCTCCTGTACCCGCCCGGCCCGGCCCCGGCGCTGCTCGGCGCTGGCCCGACTGATTCGCCGGTCGCGCAGGCGGCTGATGCCGGTACGCTGCTCGTATTCCGGCTGGCGCACCAGCCCCGAGTCGATCACCAGGGTGACGTCGGCAATGGTCAGGGAGGTTTCGGCGATGTTCGTCGCCAGGATCAGGCGCGGACCGCTGGCCGGATCCAGCGCCCGATTCTGTTCCGCATCGGGCACCCGGCTGTGAAGCCGTTCCACCCGCGCTCCGGGGTGAACGCGACCCAGGGCCCGGGCGCAGGCTTCGATCGCGCCCCAGCCGGGCAGAAACACCAGGGCGGTCTGCACTTGCCAGTCGGGCAGATTCTCAAGGGCGCGCAGCAGTTGCTCGTCGATCGATTCACGCCACTGGCGCGAGTCTTTGCGCGGCGGCCGATAGTCCACGCTGACCGGGAAGCAGCGCCCGGGGGCGGCGATCTGTTGGGCGATCTGTTGGCGCAAGGCCGGATCGGGGGTGGCGGACATGAGCACCAGTTGCAGGTCGTCGCGCAACAGTGCCACTTCCTGCAGCCAGGCCCAGGCGGTGTCCTGATCGAGGCTGCGTTCGTGCACTTCATCGAGCATGACCGTGGCCACCCCATCGAGCCCGGGATCGCGCAGCAGGTGTTGCAGGAGGATGCCCGGGGTCATCACTCGCAGCCGGGTCTCGGCGCTTTCCTGGCGATCAAACGGCACCTGGTAGCCCACGCTCTGCCCGACGCTTTCGCCCCGCAGTTGCGCCAGCCGGCGGGCTAGGCTGCGAGCGGCGAGCACGCGCGGCTGTACGAGCCAGACCTGTTGCCCGGCCGGGGCGAGCTCAAGCGCCCAGAGCGGTGCCAGGGTGGATTTGCCAGCCCCGGGCTCGGCTTCGAGCAGCAGTGGCCCTTGCGACAGAGCCTGCTCGAAGTCGGCGCGGTAGTCACTCAGAGGCAGGCTGGGTAGTTCAGTCGTCATCACATTGTTTTCCGGGTTGCGGGGATGGCCAATCACGAACTCTTTTCAGGTCAATTCCTGTATGGAGGTTTGGGGAACCTTCGGTGTTTGCATCAACGTCCGGCCCGCTCAGGGGTAAGGTCTTCCCGGACACGGCGTAAACCCATCCATGGGGCCTCTCCACCAACATCCTGTTGGTGACGGTCCGGGAAGACCTTACCCCAGATCGGTCCTCCGCACCTTGTAGAGCCCACCGAACGAACCCGTAGGGCAGGTTAGCGGTAGCGCCACCTGCCACAGAGATTATCAATTCCCAACATTATTTCCGGAAGGTTTGTATCTACGAAGCTCGGAGGACCGATTTGAGGTGGATTGTTTCAAGACCGTCAACCGCGGGACTAGTGTTGACGAGTTACAGGGGCCGCTCTATGGCATCCATGCCATCGCGGCATTAGTGAATCCCTTCACGTCACGTACTCGCCACGTGTCTTGAAACAATCCACCTCAAAGCGGGCCGGACGTAAAGCAACCACCTGAAGTTTCACATCCGGCTATCTCTGAGGGTCCCCCCCCTACCACCGATAATCAACATTCAGACCGGCGCTCAGATTGCGTCCCGGGGCGGGCTCGAAGGAGCGGCCGCTGCCCTGGTTGACAATCACCGAGCCCACATAGGTCTCATCGGTCAGATTCGCCGCCTTGGCCCAGGCCTCCAGCGTCCAGTCGCCCCACTGCTGATGGGAGTCCACACTCAGATCCCAGAGCGTGGCCGAGGGGGCGAAGGTCTCATTGTCATCCCCCGTCGCAATCTCACTGCGATAGCGGCTTACCAGGGCCAGGCCGATGCGGTCGTCCAGCAACGGCTCCCAGCGTAGCTGGGCGTAGAGATTGGTCTCCGCGATTCCCGGCAGTTGGTTGCCCTGCCAGGGTCCTTCCGAATATTCCGCATCCAGATAACTGGCGCTGAAGCGCGCCCACCAGGCCGGGGCCAGGGACAGCTCGCCACTGACTTCCAGGCCCCAGCGCTCGGTGGCGGCGGCGTTGCGGTAGGTGGTGCGGCCCCCTTCCGACTGATCCACCACCAGCTCATCCTCGCTGTCAATCTGAAACAGGCTCATATCCAATGATGCGAACTCATCGGCCGGGGTAAAACGCAGCCCCAGCTCGCTCTGGTCATTGACGGTGGGGTCCAGCGCCGTGTTCAGGCCGCTGCCTTCATTGCGGTAGGCCGTCTCGGTCAGAGTCGGGGTTTCGTGCCCGCGCCCGGCGCTGGCATAGGCCTGCCAGCGCGCGTTCACCTGATACTCGACGCCCAGCGCGCCCGAGAGAAAGTCGTAGTCGCGGCCGCCGCTGTCGTCCGGGTTGCCGGGCGAATCGCCCTCGGGTGGGACGATAAAATCATCATCGACACTGAAGTCCAGATCGCTGTGGCGCAGACCGCCGGTCAGCTCCCAGCGCTCGGCCGGCGCCCAGGAGAGAATGCCGTACAGATCCCGGCTGTCCACTTCGCCCAGCTCGTCCCGGCGCAGGTCGCCGGTTTCGCCGTTGTTGTTCACGTAGCCGCGACGGCGGTCATCCATCTGTTCCAGGCTGACCCCGACCGTCGCTTCCAGGGGGGTGCCGGCCAGTGTCAGATCGCGGGTGTAGCTGCCGCGTGCACCGGAGAAGTCCCGGGTCAGATCGATGACCGCCCCCGAACTGGTGATATCACCGCCGGGAAAGGCCAGCCACTGATTCACTTCCCGCTGGCCGCGCCAGAACGCCAGCTGCCACCGGTTTTCCGATTCGCGCTGGCGCAGGCTCACCGAGCCCTGGCGGTGGCGGATACTCTTGCGGGTGTTGAAGGTCTCGGCCCGGTCATTACCGGCCTCCGGGTTCTCGCGCCACTGCTCGGGGCTCAGGCCCAGGGGGTCCTGCAGCAGCGGATCTTCGCTGGTATCCAGGCGCACCACCGTTTCAACACCGCTGTCGGCGCGATGGTAGACCTGGGCCCCACCGTGACGACGCTCGGCCTCGGCGTGGGGGCGCTCGCCGTCGCTCTGAAAGCGCGAGCCCCGCAGACGCGCCCCCCAGTTGCCGGAGGCCCACTGCCCGCTCAACGCCTGGCGCTGACGATCGCCGTCACCGGCCAGCAGGCGCACGCCGAGCCGATTGCTCTCGGGGGCGCGACTGTCAAAGCGGATCACGCCGCCAGCACCGTTGCCGTAGAGCGCCGCCAGGGGGCCGCGTAGCACCTGGACCGACTCGACGTCATCCACCATCAGGCTGGAGAGCTGCCCCTGACCATCCGGCGTGCTCAGGGGAATACCGTCCATCTGCAGATCGATGCCGCGCACCCCGAACGCCGAGCGGGCACCGAAGCCGCGCAGGGTCAGACGGGTATCCTGGGCGTAGTTGGAACGACTGTCGGCCTGCACGCCGGGCAGGCCCTGCAACAGTTCGGCGCTGTCGATGCGCATTCCCGGTTGCTGCCGGTCCATGGCAAGACGCGCGGCGCCGGGCAGTTGTTCGGCCAGATCACCTTCGCGGTCACCGGTCACCACCAGGGTTTCGAGGCCGTCGGCCTGTGTGGAGAGAGCCAGAAACGATACGGTGCCCAGGGCTACCTTCAGAAACTTCATACGCATTAAAATCCGATATTCAAAATGGAATGGTGGCCCATCAACTGAGGGGCCACGCAAAAGTACGCAAGCCTACCAAAACGGGATCTTTTTATCAGAATTGGCCGACTTATTTTCCTTCGGCTCGCTCATGTTCGAGCAGCCACTGATAGAAATCGTCGCTCTGGTAGACGCGGGTCCAGGCGTCATGCCCCATACCCTCGTGATTGGTAAAGCGAACGTCGTTGTGCCCGAGCGCTTCGAGCCGATTCAGGCCCGGGTAGAAATCCTCAATCTTCACCACCGGATCACGCCCGGCGGCAAAGGCCCAGAGTGGTAACTGGTTGTCTGCGATCGGTGCCATCAGCTTCGGATGCCCCCAGCCGACCACTGGAGCGATGGCGGCAAAGCGCTCGGGGTGATGGCTGGCAAGATACCAGGTACCAAACCCGCCGTAGCTCAGTCCGGTCAGGTACTGACGTTGTGGATCGGTACGATACTCACGCTCCACCCGGTCCAGCATCATGATCAGGTCGTCTTCGATCCGATCCCAGCCGCCGGGCAGCACGGCCGATTGGTCCTTCATGGACTCCGTTGCCGGGACCCCGGTCATCGGCTGGGGGGTGTCGAAGGGCTCGGGTCTCGGGGGTGTGCCGCTTTCCAGACGACTCGCCATCTGCTCCGGATCGCGGTCCCGCAGATAATCAGCATGCTCATCCATACCAAACATCGGCAGTTGCGGTGAGATGATGATAAAAGGCCGATCGCGCTTCTGGACCCAGGCCTCGTAAATGGGACCGTGTGACAGGACAAAGCCCAGCTCGTCCCGGCCATTGCCCCGCTCCCCATTGCCGTGCAAGAACAGCATGACCGGCCAGTCACGCTCCGGCTCATCAGCATAGCCCGGCGGCAAATAGACAAAGAATTCACGCTCCCTGCCATCAAGTTGACTCTCATAGGCCAATCGCTCGAGAGACGGCGTCGAACGGTCGTCATGATGCATACTCTGGTGCGCACAGCCGGCCAGAACCAGCCAGAGGCTGAAAACCATCAATTGTCGAGTTTTATGCATTGAATACTCCATTACCGGAATTATCAGAGCTGCCTACTATAGGCGAGCCGCGGCGCGAAGTCTCCCCCGGGGCGGACAACGGGAAAGCCCGCCCCGGGGGGCGCTCTCGAGCCCGTTAGCTCAGCGCTCCGGGCCTTTTGTCGTGCGCTCGGGGCCGTTTGTCGTGCGCTCGGGGGC
This sequence comes from Marinimicrobium sp. C2-29, assembly GCF_038419845.1. Lineage (NCBI taxonomy): Bacteria > Pseudomonadati > Pseudomonadota > Gammaproteobacteria > Cellvibrionales > Cellvibrionaceae > Marinimicrobium > Marinimicrobium sp. C2-29. The sequence goes on along the minus strand of NZ_JBCAQT010000006.1, from coordinate 104,984 downwards.
CGTTTGTCGTGCGCTCGGGGGCCGTTTGCTTTGCGTTCAAATTGGTTATAGTATTGCTCTTTTGCCATTTCAGGGGTCCGTGTCCCCCACGTCAATGGTCCTGAATGGCTCTGTACGTCCCGACTGATCCCCGCCTCAGCAAGTTGGCCGCCTGTTACTTCACACAGGCTTTTGGCGGTTTTTTCGTTTTTGTTGCTTTTACACCCTGGAGCGAGCGATGGACAAACTGATGAACACCTACGGTACCCGCACTTTGACCCTGGTCAGGGGCGAAGGCAGCCGTGTGTGGGACGATCAGGGCAACAGTTATATTGATGCCATCAGTGGCATTGCGGTCTGCGGTCTGGGTCACTCCCACCCGGCCGTGACACGCGCCCTCTGCGACCAGGCGGGCACCCTGCTGCATGTGTCCAACCTGTACAACATTCCGCCCCAGGGCCAGCTGGCCGATCGACTGTGCGAGCAGTCGGGCATGGACAAGGTGTTTTTCTCCAACTCGGGCGCCGAGGCCAACGAGGCGGCGATCAAGCTCGCGCGCAAGTACGGCCATGCCAAGGGTGTCGATAGCCCGATCATTCTGGTGATGGAAAACAGCTTTCACGGCCGCACGCTGGCCACTCTCAGTGCCACCGGCAACCGCAAGGCCCAGGAAGGCTTCGCCCCGTTGGTGGAAGGCTTTGTGCGCCTGCCCTACAACGACCCCGAGGCGGTGCGCGCCGCTGCGGCCGAGCACCGCAATATTGTCGCAGTACTGGTGGAGCCGATTCAGGGCGAGGGCGGCATCCGGGTCCCAACCACCCACTACCTGAACCAGCTGCGCGAAATCTGCGATCAGAATGACTGGCTGCTGATGCTGGATGAAATCCAGACCGGCAACGGTCGCACCGGTCGCTACTTTGCCTACCAACACAACGGCATACAGCCCGACGTGGTCACTACCGCCAAGGGCCTGGGCAATGGCGTGCCCATCGGTGCCTGCCTGGCCCGCGGCCGGGCCGCCGAGATATTCCAGCCAGGCAGCCACGGGTCCACCTTTGGCGGCAACCCGCTCGCCTGTCGCGCCGGCCTTGCCGTGATGGAAACGCTGTTCAATGAGGGACTGATCGAACGCGCCGCCCGGCTGGGCAACTGGCTGCTACAGCAGTTTGAAGAAACCCTGAAAAACGACCCCAAGGTCATCGACATCCGTGGCAAGGGCCTGATGCTGGGCATTGAGCTGGATCGACCCTGCGCCGATCTGGTGGCCCAGGCACGCACGCGCGAACTGCTCATCAACGTAACAGCGGGCAATACAGTGCGCCTGTTGCCGCCCTTTATTCTGACTGACGCGGAAGCCGAACAACTGGTGACCGGCGTCACCGAACTGATCCGCGATTTTCAATAGACCGGCCCGGAGCCGGCCCCAACCGACAACGAGTTGCCATTATGGCTGAGCAAAAACCTAGACATTTTCTGACCCTGATGGACCTGACCCCGGCCGAGCTGAACACCGTGCTCGAACGCGCCATTGAACTGAAAGCCATTCAGGCCAAAGGTCAGTCTGAAGAATTGTTCAAAAACAAGGTACTGGGGATGATTTTCGAAAAATCCTCCACCCGGACCCGCGTGTCGTTTGAAGCGGGCATGGCCCAGATGGGCGGCCACGCGCTGTTTCTGTCTCCGCGCGATACCCAGCTCGGCCGCGGAGAACCCATTGAGGACTCGGCGCGGGTGCTGTCGCGCATGGTCGATGCGGTCATGATCCGCACCTTTGAGCACTCCAACATTGAACGCTTTGCCGAATACTCCAAAGTGCCGGTGATCAATGCCCTGACCGACGATTTTCACCCCTGTCAGTTGCTGGCCGACATGCAGACCTTTCTCGAGCACCGCGGGTCGATCGCCGGCAAGACCGTGGCCTGGGTGGGTGATGGCAACAACATGTGTCAGTCCTATATCAATGCCGCACAACAATGGGACTTTGAGCTTCGCATCGCCTGCCCCGAGGGCTTTGAGCCCCGGCAGGATCTGCTCGAGGGAGCGCGCGATCGCGTCAGCCTCTTCCGCACCCCGGAAGAGGCGGTGGACGGCGCTGACCTGGTGGTCACCGATACCTGGGCCTCCATGGGCCAGGAAGACGAAAAGAAAGCGCGCGAGCAGGCATTTGCCGGCTATCAGGTCGACCGCAAGCTGATGGAGCACGCCCACGACAAGGCGCTGTTCATGCACTGCCTGCCCGCCTATCGCGGCAAGGAAATCAGCGCCGAGCTGCTCGACTCGCCCGAATCGGTCGTCTGGGAAGAGGCGGAGAACCGCCTGCACGCCCAGAAAGCGCTGGTTGAATTCCTGTTCAACAACCCGGCCTGATTTATGAATGCTCTGCTGACCGTCGATACCATCAGCTGCGGCTACGAGGGCGAGCGGGTGATCGAGGACTTGTCCTTTGCCCTGAACGAGGGGGACATCTGCTGCCTGCTCGGCCCCAGTGGCTGCGGCAAAACCACGGTGCTGCGAACCATCGCCGGTTTCATCAATCCCGAAGCGGGGGAGATTCAACTGCGGGGCCACACCATTGCCTCGGCCCGTCACGCCCTGCCGCCCGAGCAACGGCGTGTGGGCATGGTGTTTCAGGACTACGCGCTCTTCCCGCACCTGAACGTGCGCGACAATCTGACCTTCGGCCTCAAGGGTTACAGCCGCCGGGAAAAAGAGCGGGTGTGTGAAGAACTGCTCCAGCTGGTGAAGCTCGAAGACCTGGGCCACCGCTACCCCCATGAACTGTCCGGCGGTCAGCAGCAGCGCGTCGCCCTGGCCCGAGCGCTGGCCCCCGAACCGGAACTGCTGTTGATGGACGAGCCCTTCTCGAGCCTGGACGTGGAATTGCGCCGGGCCCTGGCATTGGAAGTGCGCGCCATTCTCAAGGAGCGGGGCATTACCGCCATCATGGTAACCCACGACCAGTCCGAAGCCTTTGCCATGGCCGACCGTATCGGCGTTCTGTACCAGGGTCAACTGCAACAGTGGGACACCCCGTTCAACCTCTACCACGAACCGGCCACCCGCTTTGTGGCCAATTTCATTGGCCAGGGCGTGTTTCTCGCAGGTTACCTGGTGGACAGACACACGGTGCGCACCGAGCTGGGTGATATTGTCGGCAACCGCTGCTACGAGTGGGTGGAAAACACCCCGGTGGAATTTTTACTGCGCCCGGATGACGTCATCCACGATGACAGCAGCGATAAAAAAGCCGAAGTGGTGGCCAAGATTTTTGCCGGCACCGCCACGCTCTACACCCTGCAACTGCCCACGGGCAGCCGCGTGCAATCGGCCTTTCCCAGCCACCACGACTACGCCATCGGTGACCAGGTGGGCATCCGCATCGAAGCCGATCACCTGATCGTATTCCGGCGCGAGGAGCAGACAGTCGGCAGCGCCAACTTTGCCCTGGAAGCGGCCAGCTCCGAGAGCTCCAGCAACGCGCTGTAATCCCTAGGAACCGAGTTGGGAAAGCAACCGCGCATAGCTAGGCGGGTAAATAGAACTCACCGATGATCGTGGTCACGGCCTGTCCCAAGAGCGTCACCCGCTCACCCTTGAGCTCGCAGTCGACATCGCCCCCGCGTCTGGAAAGCTGCCGGGCGTTGAGCTTGCTTTTATCAAGCTGCTTACCCCAGTAAGGGGCCAGCGCGCAGTGAGCTGAGCCGGTGACCGGATCCTCAGGAATACCGCCTTTGGGACAGAAAAAGCGGCTGACAAAATCCTTGTGATTCCCACGGGCGGTAACCATCACTCCCCGGCGATCCAGCTTGCCCAGCTCCGTCAGATCCGGCTGCAACTCCCGCACCTGTGCTTCGTTTTCCAGCACCACCAGATAATCCATTCCCGCTTCCACAGTGACGGGTGCGACGCCCAGTCCTTTCAGCAACGGCTCAGGCACTTCGCAGCGCTCCGTTGCCACGGCCGGAAAATCCATGGCCAACTGTTGACCCCGCCGTTCGACATACAGATCGCCACTGCGGGTACCAAAGCGGATCACCGCGTGTTCATACCCCCGATGCTCAAACAGCACATGAGCCGAGGCCAGCGTGGCGTGCCCACACAGATCGACCTCGCGCACGGGGGTAAACCAGCGCAGTTGAAAACCGTCGCCCTCGGGAACAAAAAAGGCGGTCTCGGCGAGGTTGTTTTCGGCTGCAATAGACTGCATGAGGGCCTCGTCCAGCCACTCGGTCAGGGGGACGACCGCGGCGGGGTTGCCTTCGAAGGGCCGTGAGGCGAAGGCGTCGATCTGGTATTGTTCAAGAATCATCGGGTAGTCCTTTGGTGTTCACTGCGAGCACAATGTTAAGGGTCACGTTGGCCGATAGCTAAAGAATTTTTCGGCTCTAGCAGTTGATTTACGACCGGCCCGCTCAGGGGTAGGGTCTTCCCGGACACGGCGTGAACCCATCCCTGGGGCCTCTCCACCAACATTATCGCCATGGATGGCGTGTATGCTGGCAATGCAGGAGCAATTGCCAGTCCTGTCGGTGACGGTCCGGGAAGACCCTACCCCAGATCGGTCCTACGAGCGCTGTAGATACAATCTCTCCAGAAATATTTTGGTGACTGCCCCCCTATTTGTCAGGTGCGCTGTCGCTCCGAAACGTCGGACCGACCAGACCTACGGGCTCGCTCGGTGGGTTCTACGGAGTGCAGAGGGTCGATCCGCCCTACGAATACCACGGCAGGTTCCGTAGGGCGGATAAGTCTAAGACGCATCCGCCGTAAACCAAGGTGCTAGTTCCCGAAACGATACGCTGGCACCGCGGAGGCTGGGTATACTGGTGTGAGACCGTCACCCGCCTGGACGGCGGGTGGTCGAGCCTACAGGGATGTATTCACGGCGTGTCTCACACCAGTATACCCAGCCGCAGCACTCCGTCCGAAGTCGCTTAACCACAAAAAATGGATTACACAACCTTGATTTTTTCTTCCTCGATCTTGGCTTTCCAGATCTTCGGGCCGGTCTGGTGGACGGACTCGCCCTGACTGTCGACCGCGACAGTGACCGGCATATCCTGAACCTCAAACTCGTAAATGGCCTCCATCCCCAACTCCGGGAAACCCAGCACCTTGGAAGACTTGATCGCCTGGGAAACCAGATAGGCCGCACCGCCCACCGCCATCAGATACACCGACTGATTATCCCGGATCGCCTCGATCGCCGCGGGGCCGCGCTCGGCCTTGCCGATCATACCCAGCAGACCGGTCTTCTCCAGCATCGTGCGGGTAAACTTGTCCATGCGAGTGGCGGTCGTGGGACCGGCCGGCCCCACCACTTCATCGCGCACCGGATCGACCGGCCCCACGTAATAAATGAACCGGCCGGTCAAATCCACCGGCAATTCCTCGCCTGCCGCGATCAGATCCACCATCTTCTTGTGGGCGGCGTCGCGGCCGGTGAGCATTTTGCCCGAGAGCAGGAGCGTATCGCCCGGTTGCCAGGCATTGACGTCTTCGCGGGTTACCGTATCCAGATTCACCCGGCGCACGCTGTCGCCCATGTCCCAGGCGATTTCCGGCCAGTCATCCAGATTGGGCGGCGTCTGCAGCGCCGGGCCTTCGCCGGTCAGCGTAAAGTGGGCATGACGGGTGGCGGCGCAGTTCGGAATAATAGCCACAGCCTTGTTGGCGGCGTGAGTGGGAAAATCCTTGACCTTCACATCCAGCACAGTCGTCAGACCACCCAGGCCCTGGGCTCCGATACCGAGCCGATTGACCTTGTCGTACAGCTCCAGGCGCAGCTCCTCGCTGCGATTCTGCGCCCCACGGGCCTGCAGATCCTGAATGTCCACCGGGTCGAGCAGTGACTCCTTGGCAATCTGCATGGCCTTCTCGGCCGTGCCGCCGATGCCAATGCCGAGCATGCCCGGCGGACACCAGCCGGCGCCCATTTTGGGCACCATGTCCAGCACCCACTCCACCACTGAATCGGACGGGTTGAGCATGGCAAATTTGGTTTTGGCCTCGCTGCCGCCACCTTTGGCCGCCACGTGCACATCCACGGTGTTTCCGGGAACAATATCGTAATGAATCACAGCGGGAGTGTTGTCGCCGGTATTTTTTCGGGCCCCGTCCGGGTCATCCAGAATGGAGGCACGGAGCACATTGTCCGGATGATTGTAAGCTCGGCGGACGCCTTCGTTGACCATCTCGGTCAGGCCCATTTCCGCGTCCCATTGCACCTCCATGCCCACCGTGACAAAGACCGTCACAATACCGGTGTCCTGACAGATGGGGCGGTGCCCCGTGGCGCACATCCGGGAATTGATCAGAATCTGCGCCATGGCATCCCTGGCGGCCGGGTTGGCTTCGCGCTCGTAGGCCTGGTGCACGGCCTGGATGAAATCCACGGGATGATAGTAGGAAATAAATTGCAGGGCGTCGGCGACGCTATCAATCAGATCGTTCTGGCGAATCACGGTGGTCATAGGGCTCTCTCTACAGCTCGTCAGGTGCCGGAAATTTTACACGAAGCGAGGGTTGTTTGCTCTAGCGCGAAAAAACCGCGCAGGCAAAGCGCGAAACCGGTTGCTTTTGGTCGGCGGTGAGCTAAACTCGGGGTATGATCACTTGGAGTTTGTGAATCATGCTTGAGATCGCAGTGCCGCTCAGGCACTCAACAGGCAGGAAATCTCAGGACGCTGAATCCCCCATTCGGCGCAGGCGCCCTCCCCTCCCCCGAACATCAGTCAATCGCCAAACCCTTCGCCCGACTCACGCACTGGAGCGTCATGCCCATGGCCACTGCCATTGAACCCTGTCCTTTCTGTCGCAGCCATCATCTGCACTTGACGCACAGCGGACTGACCTACTGTGTGGTCTGTGAGCACTGCAAATCCATGGGGCCGCACTGGGAGAGTCTAGAGGAGGCCATCGAACGGTGGAATCAAACCTCGCGCGCGCAGTCACGCTCGGGCGGAGTCCCGAGTGAGCGCTCGCCCCAGCCCGCCCAGCGGATCCAGCACTTTGCGGGCTAGCCGAGACCGGGGCGGACGAGGAATCAGGGGCTCGAGGAGAGCCGGTCTTTTATTTCCAGTAATTCGCGATTGATACTGCGGCGGTAAGAGTCAATGGCTTCTATCGCCTCTTCATTGGTACCGACACGCCCGGCCAGGCCGTCGAGCTCGGACACCTGCCGCTCGAGCTGGTCGACATCTTCCACCAGGTTCTGCAGCCGTTGTTGATGCTCGGCCAGCGAGCCGGTCTGCTCCTGTACTTCCTTCATCGCGGCGTCGAGCTCACCCACTCTGGAGTCGATATCCGATAAGGACGACTGCAGGCTGTCGACCCCTTCACCGGCCGTCTCCGCCGTCTGCTTGACCTGGCTCACACTCTGCTGGAGCGATTCGACGCGCTCTTTGTTCTGGGCAATATTCTTGCGGTTGGTATCGTAAGAAACGCCCCAGAGCTTGCGGATTTCCGAGTCCGCCCACTCGAGCTTGTCCTGAATTTCATCAACGTACTCACTCGACTGATCCGAGGTGATGTCCAGACGTTGCTCCAGCCCCTTAATCCGGTTATTGGCCTGCACCAGGTTTTCTTCCGCCCCGATCCACTTCCAGGCCAGAAAGCCGCTACCGCCGAGGCCAGCCAGCGCCAGAATCAGGGCGGCGATGGCCAGCCCCTGGCCTCCGGAGCCACCACTGTCACTGGGCGGGCGCCCGGAAGGGGGCGTGGTTGGAGGCTCCGACCGACGCGGACCTTTGGGGCCCGGCGTGTTACTGCGCGGTTGGCGTGCGGCGACTTCGTCTTTTTCGGGCTTGATGGTGCCCGACAGGGTCGGTTCTTTGCGGTCCATAGAAACACCTGAATCACTACATTTCGTGGCTGCGTTTATAGCAGGTCTGAGTCTGAAAAAGAAGGGAGCAGGTCCAATGTCGGGCAATTCATCACCGGAGGATCCGGTGCCCTCGCGACCTGCAAGGTCAATTCCAACAAAAAACCCCCGCAGGAACTGCTTCCCTGCGGGGGTTTTCGGTCGGACGAGGCCTTCTTACTTGCCGAAGTTCTCGTTGACGAAGTCCCAGTTGACCAGTTTCCAGAAAGCTTCCAGATACTTGGGACGGGCGTTGCGATAGTCGATGTAGTAGGCGTGTTCCCACACATCCACGGTCAGCAAGGTCGTCACGCTCTCGTCGGTCAGTGTCGTTTCAGCATTGCTGGTGTTGACAATGGCGACTGAGCCGTCGGACTTCTTGACCAACCAGGTCCAGCCAGAACCGAAGTTGGCGGCGGCCTGCGCGGAAAAGTCCTCTTTGAACTTTTCAAACGAGCCAAAAGCCTTGTTGATGGCGTCGGCCACGGGACCCGTGGCTTCGCCACCACCGTTAGGGCTCAGGCAGTGCCAGTAGAAGGTGTGGTTCCAGACCTGGGCCGAGTTGTTGAACAGAGGGCCTTTGGGTGCGGTCTTGATGATCTCTTCCAGGCTCTTGTCCGCTTCGGGCTTGCCTTCGATGGCCGCATTCAGCTTGTCAACATAGGTCTGGTGGTGCTTGCCGTAGTGATATTCCAGGGTTTCCTGGGAAATGTGCGGCTCTAGCGCGTCTTTTGCGTAAGGCAGTTGGGGTAATTCGAAAGCCATAATCAGTTCTCCTGAACACGGTTTAAAATGGCGGTGGCAGAGTGTCGAACCCACTGAAGTGCCACCAATAAAGGCACATATTGCGTCTCGGGTCGGTTCTTCGGCCCGTGAAAGCTGTGCACTGCGTCAGTTGCGGGCGCTATGCCCTCTGACTGTAGGAGTTTTGGAAAGAACATTAAGAGCAAAGAGTATAGCACCTTAATGACAAAAGGGCGGGCCGACCGGCCCGCCCTCTCAGGCTGTAGCGCGACTTACATCATGCCGCCCATACCGCCCATGCCACCCATGCCGCCCATATCCGGGGCGCCACCGGCTTTGTCATCTTCCGGCTCATCGGCGATCATCGCTTCGGTGGTGATCATCAGACCGGCCACGGAACCGGCGGCCTGCAGGGCCGTGCGGGTGACCTTGGCCGGATCCAGAATACCCATCTCAAGCATGTCGCCAAATTCGCCTGTCGCGGCGTTGTAACCGAAGCTGCCTTCGCCATTGCGAACACGTTCGGCCACAACTGAAGGCTCACCGCCAGAGTTGTACACGATCTGACGCAGCGGGGCTTCCATGGCACGACGGGCAATCGAGATGCCGGCGTCCTGCTCTTCGTTACTGCCCTTGAGGCTGGCAATGGCGGCCACAACACGTACGAGGGCAACACCGCCACCGGCCACTACACCTTCCTCAACGGCGGCGCGGGTGGCGTGCAAAGCGTCTTCCACTCGAGCCTTCTTCTCTTTCATTTCCATTTCGGAGCCGGCACCGACCTTGATCACGGCAACACCGCCGGCCAGCTTGGCCACGCGCTCTTGCAGTTTTTCACGATCGTAATCGGAGCTGGTGTCTTCCATCTGGGTGCGAATCTGGCCCACACGCGCTTCGATGTCGGCGTTGTTGCCAGCGCCATCGACAATCACGGTATTCTCTTTGGACATGGTGACGCGCTTGGCGCGGCCCAGGTGTTCCAGAGTCACGTTTTCCAGATCCAGACCGACTTCTTCAGAGATCACGGTACCACCAGTCAGGATAGCGATATCCTGCAGCATGGCCTTGCGACGGTCGCCAAAGCCCGGTGCTTTACAGGCGGCCACTTTCACAATACCGCGCATGTTGTTGACCACCAGAGTCGCCAGGGCTTCGCCTTCAACGTCCTCGGCCACAATCACCAACGGCTTGTTGGACTTGGCCACGGCTTCCAGGGTGGGCAGCAGCTCGCGGATGTTGGAGATTTTCTTGTCGACCAACAAGATGAAGGGGTCGTCCTGCTCGACGCTCATGTTGTCCTGGTTGGTGATGAAGTAGGGAGACAGGTAGCCGCGGTCAAACTGCATGCCTTCAACCACATCCAGCTCGTTTTCCAGGCTGGAGCCTTCTTCCACGGTGATCACACCTTCTTTGCCGACCTTCTCCATGGCGCTGGCGATCAGCTCGCCCACGTCGGAATCGGAGTTGGCGGAAATGGTGCCGACCTGGGAGATGGCCTTGCTGTCTTCACAGGGAGTGGACAGCTTGCGGATTTCTTCCACCGCCGCGATCACGGCCTTGTCGATGCCACGCTTGAGCTCCATGGGGCTCATGCCGGCGGCGACGGACTTCAGGCCTTCAGTCACGATGGACTGGGCCAGCACGGTCGCGGTGGTGGTGCCGTCGCCGGCATCGTCAGAAGCGCGCGAGGCGACTTCTTTCACCATCTGGGCGCCCATGTTTTCAAACTTGTCTTTCAGGGTGATTTCCTTGGCTACGGACACACCGTCTTTGGTGACGGTGGGGGCGCCAAAGGACTTTTCGATCACCACGTTGCGACCGCGGGGGCCCAAGGTTGCCTTGACGGCGTCTGCCAGTACGTTGACGCCTTTGAGCATGCGCTGACGAGCGCTATCGCCAAATTTGATTTCTTTAGCCATGGTACTTTCCTTCCAATATTTCGTGTTCAGAATTTACAGTTGAAACCTGCGTGTGCCGGGCAATTTACGCCAGCACCGCCTTGATATCGCTCTCGCTCAGGATCACCAGCTCTTCACCGTCGATCTCGATGGTGTCGCTACCGGCATACTTGCCGAAGACCACAACGTCACCCACTTTCACGTCAATCGGGCGAGTTTCGCCATTATCCAGAACGCGGCCATTGCCCACGGCGATCACTTCACCCTGGTTGGGCTTCTCTTTGGCAGAACCGGGCAGCACGATGCCTCCGGCGGTTTTCTCTTCTTCTTCCTTGCGGCGAATCACTACGCGATCGTGTAAAGGACGAATTTTCATGGACTTGTATCTCCAACTTACGTGTTAAACACTGAAATGAACCGGGTGGCCCCGGAGTGAAATCGATCGGCGGCCGAGGCCACCGGGGCCCGAATGGCAATACCAGCCGGGCACAAAACTCATGTGTCTGGTTAATTGGGATTGTCGGAGGGGATTTCAACGGGGGGAGGCGATTTTTTTTGCGGTTTACCCCGAGACGGACCCGTCTCGGGGTGGTGGCTGGAAGAGCGGGAAGCGCTAGCGCTCGGGATCATCCTCCCGGCGGTAGTCGCCCTCCAGCGTCCGGCCGGATGACGGACCCGTTGGACCGCCCGGGCCGGGCCCCCGCCGGATCTGCATGCCCCGAAGCCAGGGGGCCAGCAGGTAGCGCCGTACCGGCGGAATCAGACCGATGAAGCCGATCAGGTCTGTCGCGAACCCGGGAATCAGGAGACAGACCCCACAGAGTGCCAGCACGAGGCCTTCGGCCATTTCCATGGCGGGCAGCTCGCCCGACGCCATGCGACTCTGCGCCCGGATCAGCGTCGTCAGGCCCTGCAGGCGGATCAACAGCACACCGATCACAGCTGTCAGTAAAATCAGGCCAATGGTGCTGGGGGCGCCGATTTCCCGGCCGATTTCAATCATCAGCCAGATTTCCACCAGGGGGATCACGATAAACAACAGAAGCAGAACACGCATAACAAGAGTCCGGTTGGTGCGGCCTGGAGCGTCATCCCGGCCATTACATATTACTGATAGCTTACCATTCGAAGCTCAGACCGACCACCAGGCGCACATCCTCGCGCTCGGTATCCTGCTGGGGGTCGTTGTCCACTTGGTAATCGAGTTTGATCTCGGACTGGAGTTGCCCCACGATCAGGGTACTGAAGCCGGTAGTGGTAGTCAGTTGCCAGTCGCTGTCCTCTTCAAAAGAGCGGACAAACTCGTTGCGATGGAACATGGACACGCCCAGCGGCAGTTTGAAGCGGAAATCGGTCCCCATCCGCCAGGCGATACGACTTTCCTCGCGCAAAAAGTCGGGGCCCGGGTCCGCCGGCACCTCGTATTTGTCGGCCACATACACCACCCCACCGGTGAGCGCCAGCGCGGTGAGCGGGTTTTCCCAGAACTGGTAGCCGGTACCGGCACCGAAGTTGTAGTACCGGTCCCTCGCCCGGGTCTCGTCCTTCCCGTACCGGAAATCGCTGCTCAGGAACCAGCGCTCGCGAAAAAACCAGTCGAGCGAGTAGCGTCCACCCCACTGCATGTCGGGCTCGGACTTGCTTCTGGAATAACTGGCGTATTCGAGCGTGCCCACATGCCGCCAGTCCACCATTCGATATTCGGTGTGTGTCCGAAATTTCCAGTCGTCCCGGACTTCGTTACCCCGCGCGTAGGTGCCCGACAAGTTGATCTGGCCGGTCCAGGTGGCACTGTCGCCTTGCAGCAGCTCCGCATAGGGAATGATCATGGCCAGAGAGACCAGCGGCACCCGCCGCGGCTCGGGATCGTCACCGCAGGAGTAGACCAGATGCTCCTCATCCATCCCCTCGACCAGACAGGGTTCGCCCACCCCGTTGATTTTCAGGGGGACGGAGGTGCGAAGATCCAGTATCTCGGTTTTCTCAATGGTGAGGGTGCCGAGCTTGTCAGATTCCCACCTGACGTGATCTTCACTGGCGCGAATGAACTCCCCGGCGATGCGATCCCCGTTTTTCAATTGAACCACTTCCGCCCCCACTGGCAGTGCCAGAAGCGTCAGAAGCAGGGGGAGACCATATCGAAGCGGCAGCATAGGTACGAGTAGTGTTCTCTGGAAGGACTGGGCCTTCACGTAACGGCGCGAATCCCGGTTGGGGTATTTGGGGCATCCGGTCCGGGACAGGCAGTAGTTGGGGCGCACCTTACCACAATCAAGCGCGCGATTTATAGCGACCGGAGCCGATTCTGAAGCATCAACCATGCCACCAGAACAATCGCGGGAACGCCCAGGATCGCTACGTATATAAAGAACCAGCCGTACCCGGCCGACTCCACCACCAACCCACCGAAACCGCCAATCACCTTACCCGGCAGCGTCATCAACGAGCTGAACAGGGCGTATTGCGTGGCAGTGTAGGCGGTGTTGGTCAGGCTCGAGAGCCAGGCAATCAGCACGGCCATGGCCATGCCACCACACAGATTGTCGGCACTGATAGTGATCACCAGCATCCAGAGCTCGGGGCCGACTGTCGCCATCAACGCGAACAGCAAGTTTGTGGCCGCCACCAGAGTCGCGCCAGCGAGGAGAACCGGACGCAATCCGTAACGGGGGACAAGAAGCCCGCCACCGATGCCCCCCAAGATCGTCATGGCAAACCCCCAGAGGCCGGACACGTTGCCAATCTGGCTGGTGGTGAACCCCAGGTCCAGATAAAAGGGGTTGGCCATACTGCCCATACTGATGTCGCTGATCCGGTAGCACCCCACGATCAGCAGCAGAAGCAGAGATTGGCGTCCGTAGCGATAGAAAAAATCGGCAAAGGGGCAGACAACCGCCCCGATCAACCAGGCCACCGCGTGGCGTGCCCACTCCGGCCAGTGGCCGCTGCGCTCGAGAAAATCCTGGGCCCTCTGTTCGAGGAAGACCGCATCAGAGCGCCTCTTCACCGCCGGTTCGGGCGAGAGCAGTACGGTCACCACTCCCACACCGACCAGGCAGGCCATGGTCAGGTACACCGTAGGCCAACTCTGGAAGCTTGCCAGATTCAGGGCGCCGGCACCGGCGACCAGCAACGCTATGCGATAACCGAAGACATAGGTTGCGGACATGGCCGCCTGACGCTCCACATCCACCGCTTCGATGCGCCAGGCATCCACGGAGACATCCTGAGTGGCCGAGCCGAACGCTACCAGAAGCGCAAACAGTGCCAGCTTTTCCAGTTCGGTGGCCGGATCCGTCATCGCCATGCCGATCAGACCACCGGCGATCATGCATTGGGCCAGCAGAATCCAGCTGCGGCGATGACCCAGCCAACGTCCAAGCACAGGCAGCGTCAACCGGTCCACCAGCGGCGACCAGAACACTTTGATGGAGTAAGTGATCCCGATCCAGCTGAAAAAGCCGATACTGGCCCGACTGACTCCCGCCTCGGTCAACCAGGCTGAGAGGGTACTGAATACCAGGAGGAAAGGCAGGCCGGCCGAAAAACCCAGAAACAGCATGGAAGCCACCCTGGGGTTGGCATAGACGCTCAGGGATTCGCGCCAGGTAAGCCGCTGTTCGGGCGTTCCGGGTTCAGACATAAAGCACACGAGGCCCGCTCGAGCCGATCGGGAAAAGAGTATTGGACACGGGGATCAGTCCCGGAAGTTGTTGAATTGCAGGGGCATATCGATGCCCTCGGCGCTACGTAACAAGGCCATCGCCTGCTGCAGATCGTCGCGCTTTTTCCCGGTCACCCGCAGTTGATCGCCCTGAATCTGGGCCTGAACCTTGAGCTTGGACTCCTTGATGATTTTCACCATCTTCTTGCACATGTCGGTTTCGAGCCCGGTGCGGACCACGATATCCTGCTTGACCTGTTTGCCCGCGGTGGTGGGTTCCTTGACCTCCAGGCAGGCGATGTCGATGTCATTCTTGACCAGCGCGCTCTGCAGAATATCCAGCATCTGCTGGAGCTGAAAATCCACTTCGGCGGTCATGGTGACCACGAAATCCTTGCGTTCGAAACTGGCATCGACGCCCTTGAAGTCATAGCGGTTGCCGATCAGGCGATTGGCCTGGTCAACCGCATTGGTCAAAGTGTGCTTATCTACTTCAGACACCACGTCAAAAGACGGCATAGCAGAAACCTCTGTCACAGTTGTCGCCTGCGGACAGGCATAGAATCAGATGAAAAGTCTGGAGAACGATCAGGCCAGCAACGTCACCAGCGCCAGGAAGCACACCCAGATCAGCAGTGAGCGGGAAAACAGCGGCTGACTGGCGCTGATGCTGTCGAGCGTCACCGACTCCTCGCCGCAGACTTCATCCGGCAACCCCAGGGCCCCCAGAGCGTGATCGTACAGCACCGCCGACGTGCGTTTCTCCACATCCAGCGAGTCTCGCTGACAGCGGAAAAAGCAGGTATCGAAGTTCCCGGCCATGGCCCAGGTCAGGCCCATCAGACGCACCACCGGCCATTCCAGCAACCAGACCCAGCGGTCAACCAGTGCGGAGGGCTCGCGCTGCCGGTACAGAAGGCTCAAACGATAGAGCAGCGCACCGGCGGGCCCAAGAATGAAAAACCAGAAAATGACGGCAAACATCCGCTCAAACCCGCGGTAGGCAATGGCTCTGAGGGCCTGACGATGAAGCGTGGGCCAGTCCTCGGGATCGCGGTCTTCGACCTCCTTGCCCTGCAGCTGCGCCAGGTGAAGGGCGGCGCTCACCGAGTCCTTGCGGTAGCTGGCTTCAATGTAGTTGCGTACCTGCTCGGTAAAGTCGCCCCGGCCAAGGCTGTAAAGCAGCACCGGCACGGCTATCAGAAACACCCAGATGGGGGTCAGAGACGTCGCCACCCACCAGGTCACAAGCCACAACGCCAGCACCGGCACGAGCACGGCCAGCAACAGGCGGCCGGCGGGCCAGGTCAACGCCGGCCGGCTATCCAGCCAGTCGGCATAGGAGAAAAACCAGCCATCGCGCTGTAGCGGAGCGCCTGAGCCCCACCATTGAATCAGAGCCAGTACCAGCAACAAACTGAGAAACGTCATAGGGGGCGGTCCACTCCCAGCAGTGATCGATAGTGGGCCCAGTCAAAGGCGGGGCCCGGGTCGGTTTTGCGACCGGGGGCGATGTCCGAGTGTCCGACAATCCGCCCCGGTGTCAATTCCGGATAGCGAGATAATAACAGACCTGTGACCGCCGCTAAACGCTCATATTGAGCCGGGGTATAGGGGATATGATCGGAGCCCTCCAGCTCGATGCCGATGCTGAAGTCATTGCACTCGGACCGTCCCTGGAATTCGGAGGCACCGGCGTGCCAGGCGCGCCGGTCCAGAGCGACAAACTGGACCAGCTCCCCCTCGCGGTCAATCAGCAGGTGCGCCGACACCCGCAGACCGGCAATCGTCTCGAAATAGGGGTGATCCTGGGCCGGAAGCTGGTTGCAGAAGAAGGATTCGATATAACCGGTGCCGTACTGCTCCGGCGGCAGACTGATGTTGTGAATCACCAGCAGGCTGATCCGGACGTCTTCGGGCCGCTCATTATGATTGGGAGATGGGCATTGACGGGCCGAGGCCAGCCAGCCATCGCATATGGGTTGGGTCACAGACTCCCCTCCGACACAATAATGGAGGGGATGATACAGAGGCCGGGCCCGTTTGTCGCTTACCGGGCCCGGGCACTGCGCAGATTGCCGATGACCGCTTCCAGCGCCCGATCGAACAACATGCCATCGTCCAGAATGCGCAGCCGACCGGACTTGAGGGCCCGGGCCAGCCCGTCGCGCGTTTCCTCAGCCACTTTCATGCCCGAGCGATTGACGAAGATGTATTTGCCCGTGGGCTTGATCATGGCGGCCAGGCGGCAACGGTACATCTGCCCGGCACTGTCCTGCATTTCAAACCAGCTGCCCTGGGTCAGATTGGACACCAGCGCCACATGGGGATCGGAGGCGGACAGGGGCTCTTCGGCGGTGGACTCCGCCTCGCTCTCCACCTTGTTCTCCACCGCACTCTCTGGCGTGCTCTCTGCCGTGCTCTGATCCTGTGCATCAGCCGCCGCATTCGCTTCGGGCGCAGACGGCGCGGGTGCCTCTGCCCGCTGCCCGGCGTTCTCGGAGGAAGTCGACTCCGGCGCTTCCGATACGGGCGCCTCGGGGGCGGCGGAAATCGCCTCGGGCTTCTCAGAGGCAGAGGCATCGGTGCTGGCCGGTGGGGCTGTTTTCGCTTCCGTAGCGCTCTGCCCGCGCAGCCGCGACAGGTGCAGCCGCTCCAGTTGCTTGAACAGCTGGGTCATGTCGTAGGGATTGTAGGCGATGGACTCCAGGCCGGAGCGCAGGCGCGGCAACAGCTCCGGCACCAGTTTGAGCAGCTTCTGGCGGTTGTCGCGATCCATGGGCGCCGTTGCACTCCAGACCAGCCGCTCAGCAGTACCAATCGCCCGATGCCAGTCGTCGCTGTCCGCACCCTGCTTCAGGCAGATGATGAACAGCACCTTTGACCAGGCCTCGCGCAGTAATTGATCGGCCGCCGGGGCCAGATCCCGCCCCTCGGTCAGCCGGGCCAGGGCACGATCCACCTCGGCCCGGGCGCGCTCGGACTTGGCCTTGCCATCCTCTGCATCCAGAGTCCGCTGCTCCAGAATTTTCGCCCGGCGGCGCTCTTTTTCCTGGTAGGAGCGGAACTCAAGCAGCATCTGGTCGAAGATGCCCACATCACTCTCGAAATCCGAGAGAATACGCTGCACAATCTGCTCGATTTTCTGGTAGAGCGTATCTTTGCGCCGGTTCTCCTCTCCGGTGTCCTGCCAGCCCAGCGCCGACATGGCCAGCTCATTGAGCAGACGACGGGCGGGGTGTCCGCCTTTGCTGAAAAAAGTCTTGTCGGCAATGGCCACTTTCACCAGGGGAATCTGCAGGCGCCCCAGCAGAGCCTTCATGGGATCGGCCAGGTTGCGGTCGTCGAGAATGAACTCGAACATCATGCTGACCAGATTGATGACATCGTCATCGACCTGATTGAGGTTGCCACGATTGGACTCGGAGAGCAGCCCGCGCAGCAGTTGCTGGACGTCTACCGGCGAAGTGCTCTCGCGACTGGACCAGTCACTGTGCTGGGCGCGCGACAACAGCTGCACCAGGTCCCGGCTGTCGAGCTCGACTCCCTGGGCCTCATCTCCGGCGCTGGTACCCCGGCCTCCGTCGGCGCGACTGTCCGATCCGCTTCCCGGCGCTCCACCCATTCCGCTATCCGACGGGCCGCGCTGATTCAGCAGATCCCGCAGAGTGTGCAGCACCTGATTGGTTTCATCTTCGCGCTGGGTGCGCTCGGAACTGGCCTGGGTGCTGCTGTGCTTCTGCGCCTCGCCGCGCTGGGGCCGCACAGAGCCGGCCTTGAGTGACGGCAGAATATTGGCATCGACCAGCAGCTGGTTCAGGGTCTCATACAGTTTGCCCAGACGGCTCATGACCACCTTGTCGAACAGCTTGAACAGAACCAGCTTGGCTTTGACATCGATCTTCACCGTCTGGGTCGCTTCGGTGAAGCCACCGCAGATGGCATCGGCCCCGACGGGGTTATTCTTCTGGTATACCTTGACCGGCACCAGTTGGTCCATGCGCAACGTCAGGTGCTGCATCGGCTCGGCAAACTGCTCATTGGCCTTGTTGACCATCCCCTCAGTGGCGACCAGCTCTTCCAGCTCATCGTTCTGCACCAGGCTCAGATCATCCAGCGAGAAAGACTCCTCTTCGGAGTCACGGCCGGGATCGGACGCGCGGGTATCCAGCAGGCGGGCAAAACCACCATCCAGGTTCTCAAAGAAATCGCTCTCTATGGCGCGCCGGCGCAGACGGACTTCCCGCATGGAGTCAAAATAGAGATTCTGCTCCTGATTGCTGGCGGCCTGGTCGGCCAGCTCAAACAACGCATCATCAGCCTTGTCGAACAGCTCGCGCAGCAAGGCCTGCAGCTCCTGGCGTGTTTTATCGCGCAGGGAGTGCATGGGCGCAGGCAGACGCGTCAGAGACACACCCTGCGCCGGGCGCCGCCCGGGGTTGAGCGGGATCACGTTTTCACGCTGAGGTTGCACGGGCTCGGTCATCGGAGGTGTACCTGTGTGACTTGGAGATGACGAATGATGCTTTGGGTGTCGGCTATATTTACAGTTTCTAAAGTCCAGTATAACGGAGACCGCGACACATCCCAGAGGCAAATGATAATATCGAGAGGTGCATCACAATTCGGGCTAAAGGCTTCTTTTTCTTAGAAAATATTGGCTGAAAAAGTGTGAAAATCTGGCATCGGAGGCATAAACACAGGTGAATACTTTATGACGGAGAGCTCGCAACCGGGCGAACGCGCCGGGCGGGGCATGTTGATCGCCGCCTGGGTCATTGGCCTGGCGCTGCTGACCTGGGTCTTCGGGCTCTGGGAGGAGCGCAAAGACAATCCCAACATGAACCCCGAGAGCTACTCGAGTCAGGGGGTGAGTGAAGTGGTATTGCGCCGCAACCGCTCGGGCCACTATGTCGCCTCCGGTCACATCAACAACGAAGAGGCGGTATTCCTGCTCGACACCGGCGCCACGGACGTGGTCGTCAGCCAGGATCTGGCCGACCGGGCCGGACTGGAAGCCGGCGCCAGACAACAGGCCCAGACCGCCAACGGGCGGATACAGGTACGCGCCACCCGCCTGGACCGCCTGCAACTGGGGAGCATTGAGCTGCGCAATGTGTCGGCCAGCATCAACCCCTCCATGGGTGGTGACAAGGTTCTGCTGGGCATGAGCGCTCTGGGACAGGTAGAATTCAGCCAGCAAGGCGACCAGCTTACCCTACGATATATCGAGTAACCCATGATCGAATGGCCCGACACCGAGCGAGAGGCGCTCAACGACGATATCCGCACCGGCGTGCGCGCCGCCCTGAGCGAAGATGTCGGCTCCGGTGACATCACCGCGCAATTAATCCCCCCTTATCAGCAGGCCGAGGCCCGGGTGATCACCCGCGAGCCGGGCCGATTCTGCGGTAAGTTCTGGGTGGAGGAGGTGTTTCACCAGCTCGACCCGGAAGTGCGCATTCACTGGCATGTGGAGGACGGCGATCAGCTCCAGGAAAACGACCGCTTGTTCGATCTCTCGGGCAACGCCCGCAGCCTGCTGACCGGAGAGCGCACCGCCCTGAATTTCGTGCAGACCCTGTCGGGCACCGCCACGGTGAGCGCTGACTACGCCCGGCGGGTGGCCGATACCGGAGTCACGCTGCTGGATACCCGCAAAACCCTACCCGGTCTGCGCCGCGCGCAGAAATACGCCGTGCTCTGTGGGGGCGGCGGCAATCACCGGATGGGTCTGTATGACGCCTTTCTGATCAAGGAAAACCACATTGCCGCCTGTGGCGGTATCCCCAAGGCCGTGGAAACGGCCCGCTCCATCGCGCCGGACCGTCCGGTGGAGGTGGAGGTGGAGACGCTGGAACAACTGGACCTGGCACTGGCGGCTGGTGCCGACATTGTGATGCTGGACAATTTTTCCGAGACCGACCTGCGCCGTGCGGTCGAGCGGACCGGCGGGCGGGCCAAGCTCGAAGCCTCGGGCAATGTGACCGAGGAGACGCTGGTGGCACTGGCCCAGACGGGGGTGGACTATATCTCCATCGGCGCGCTCACCAAACACTGCCGGGCTCTGGATCTGTCCATGCGTCTGTCAATCATCAATTGAGAGAGGGCGGCCCCCGGAGAACGCCTCAATCGGCATTCAGCCGCTCGGGCAGCTTCTGCCGGGCGTAAACATCAAACCGACTGCTCTTGCCCTCAATCCGGTGACTGGGAGCGACACCGGCCAAATCCGGCGCCTTGCGGGGCCGCTTGACCACGACCCGATAGCGGGCCACTGAGCGCGCCAGCGCCAGGAGCTCACCGGCGTCCTCATCCCGCCCCACCAGGCGGTGAAAAGCCTGCATCTCCTTTTTCACATCGGCGGACTTGTGGCGCTCGGGAAACATCGGGTCCAGATAGACCACATCGGGTCGTCGAGGCTCTTCGTCCAGGCGCTGAGGTTCTTCACCCAACCGCTGAGGCTCCTCCAACCCTTCCAGCCGCGCCAGGTACTCGCGGCCATCCCCCTCACTCAAGCTCAAACGCGCCAGAATCGCTTCCAGTTCGGAATCCGCCCCTTCGGCGGCGTGACGGCGCGCGCGCGCCAGACCGTCCTCCAGGAGCCGATACACCAATGGGGAACGCTCCAGCCAGTGCACGGGACATCCCAGGCAGGCCAGAACGAAACCGTCCCGGCCCAGGCCGGCCGTGACATCGAGTACGGCGGGATAGACGCCCGCTTTGACTCCCACCGCCTTGGCGATCATCTGGCCCTTGCCGCCCCCGAATCGCCGCCGGTAATCCAGCGCCCCCGCCAGGAAATCCACCCGCACCGGCCCCGGCACCTTGCGGCCGGTGTGGCAAAGGGACACACCCGCCTCATCGTAGACCAACGCAAAGGGGGCCTGCTCCAGTTCAGCCGGTCGGATGTTCAGCAGGAGAGGGGCAGCCAGAATGCGCGCGGCTTCGGCCGCCTCTGAACGAAAATCCGGGCGGTTGCACAGCACCAACAGGTCAGTCGAAGTGGCTTCGGGCATGATTGGATGACTTTCGGGGGAGATTGGACAGTTGAACAGCGAGATTATTCTGGCAGGAACGCGGGGCACACCTCCCTGTGCGCCCGGCTTGTAGCGGTAAGGCTTTATTCCATCGGAAGCAGCTCGAGCTCGACGCGGCGGTTCTGCTCACGCCCTTCCGCGGTGCTGTTGCTCGCCACCGGATAGCGCGGACCATAGCCAATGGCCTGAATGCGGCCGGAGGCCACGTCCTGGCGAATCAGGTACTGACGCACACTCTCGGCGCGCTGCTCGCTCAGCGTCTGGTTCAGCTGATCGCTACCGGTGGAGTCGGTATGACCGCTCACCTTGATGGCAGTCTGATCGAACTCCTTGAGCACTTTGGAGACCGAATCAAGCACGTTGTAGAACTGGGACTTGATTTCATAACGGCCGGTGGCAAAGGTGATGTTGCCCGGCATGATCAGGTAGAGCCGGTCGCCCTCGCGCCGCACCTGGACGCCCGAGCCCTGGAGCTCGTCGCGCAGCTTGGCTTCCTGGCGATCCATGTAGGCACCGACGCCGCCACCAATGGCACCACCGGCCAGAGCACCGGTAATCGCACCTTTCTTGCGGTCGCTTTTGCTGGCCGAGGCCGCGCCGATGACCGCGCCGGCCACGGCGCCAATGCCCGCGCCTTTGGCGGTATTACTGGTTTTTTCTTCCCCACTGTAAGGATCTGTGGTGGTACAAGCCACCAGGGTGAACACTGCACACAATGCCAGCCAATATTTCATTACCTTTCCTCTTACGTAAAATGATTGCGATCAATTCGATCAGACTCAATGGTCATCAAAAGGCGTGGCGCGCCCTGCGCCAGACCCGTGTTATCTCCAGGCGCCCTCCCGGATTGGGGTGGCATTCCTGCAATCCAGCTGCCATGATTATGGCCAGCCAGACATAGACACTATAGGCAGACCCATGGTTCACAGCAACAATACAGTTCACTCTTTTTTTCGTTGGTTCCTGCCAGCCACGTTTCTGGCGCTCGGCGGCTGCGCCGGCTACACCTTCAATCTCAACGACAATCCGGTTTACAACCCGCCGACGCTGTTCTCCGATTACCGGCTTGAGGACGCGGCACTGAATGAATGCGTGGAACAGGCCATCGCTGACCAGAGGATTACCCTGGCCGGGCAGCTCAATCAATTGAACTGCAGCAGTACCGAGATCAAGACACTTGCAGGCCTCTCGCGCTTCACGGGTCTTGAGGCCCTGAGCCTGAGAGGCAACCAGATTGCCAGTGTCGAGCCTCTGAAGGGCCTCGCTCAACTGGAAATTCTCGACATCAGGAGCAACCGGCTCTCGAGCACGGCGCCGCTGCGTTCGCTGGAGCGTTTGAAAGAAGTGGATTTACGCGGCAACGATTCACTCGAGTGTGGCGAAGCGCAGAAACTGGCAGAGAAGATTGGCGACAAAGTCCGGTTGCCCGGGCACTGTGGCTGACTGGCTACCCAACGATCGTCAGTCAAACATCAAACCGACCGTATTCCTCAACTGATGCATGACGCGCATGGGGACGGGGTCGGCATTGATCGGCCCGACCATTTTTTTGAACTTGACCATGACACGGGTTCCCACCGGTGGTTTGGGCTGATTCTCCACCAGAACCCTGGCCCCGCCATCGGAGATATCCTGGGTAAACCCGACAATGGTGCCAAAACTGGGATGCGTCATTTCCACCCTGATACTGGTGGATAAGCGTTCATGCTGGCGGCGATCAATCACGATGAGCTCCTTTTCCAAGGGTTCCAGTGGGGCGCGCAAGGCTCTGCCCACCAAAGACCCACTGACCAAAAACCTTGCCCACCCAACCTTCAGGCATTGAAGGCTGACCGAGGGCGGGAAGGTACCGCAGGCTTTCGCCCGCTTCTATCTATCAGCATATGCAAGCCGGTCGCAAAACGCCAGCCGAACCGGCCCGAAGGCATGCCGCCTTCGGGCCCGGACCCCGATCGGTTTAAATCAGGTTCTTGCGCAGCACCGAGAGCAGCTCACGTGCACGGCGGGGGGCCAGACGCTGGCCATAGGCATCACGCAGGCGCGCCTCCAGTACGCCGCTGTCCTGCTCCTTCAGTACCAACAGGTACCCGGGTGCGTCCGGGAGTTGTTCGCGAGCGCTCTCGGCTTGCTCGGGTGAGGCGAGCAGCCCCTCGGGCAGCACTTCGCGCAATTGCGCGAGGCTGTAGTCTGTTTCGGGTGGCTTTGGGTTCTTCTCGGCCCCGAACAGTCGCGCCAGCCAGCCCGGCTCGCTTGCCCGCGGTTGACGGTAGCCCAGGTAGAACAGGCCCTCTTCCGGAGCGCTGTCGTAAATGGTAAAGCCTTCCTGGGTAGCCGAGTGGCTGAGAGTGGCCAGAGCGCGTGCACGCTGCAGCTCCAGATGCAGAACCGGCTCGCCTTCTACCATGGCACTGCGCGCCTTGATATTGCCCCCGATTTCCCGGGCAATCAGGGAGGTGCCGCCCAGGCTGTCCAGCTCTTCACTCGCGAGCGTAGCCGCCAGTTCATCGACAACCCAGTTCTCACGCTCCTTGCTGGTGGACTCGTCCGGCCAGGCGTTCAATTGCGCCTGAGAGGCCGACTCGCGGTCAAGGCTCATATGGGTCACATGGATCTCGCTGGTGTCGGGCTGGACGCCGCGATCGATGCGAATCCGGTAACGGTTGATCTGGTTGCTGTCATCGTCCTTGAACGAGAGCCATTCGGTCTCGATCAGGCCGCGATCGGTATCAGTGGACGCCACTTCAAGGTTATTACTCGACAGAAAGCTGCGCACCCGCGGCCACAATTCGCCGGGCTCGACATTGACCAGAATCCAGCGCTCATTATCCAGCTTCTGGATTTTGACCCGCTCCACCAGCGCATTGGAGGACAGGGGCTCGGGGCGTGGGACCTCAAAGTCGGAGGTGTCCTGGACGAAACTGACGTCTTCCTGGGTCAGCTCGGGAACGTCATAGAGCTGCCCCAGGGTCGCACCGTCGAGATTGTCCGGCAGTTTCAGTGGCTCGAGGCTGTCCGCCTTGAGATAATCGTCTTCGCGATTGCGGAAGTACCCCTCCTCGCCAAACAGAACGCCACAGCCGGAGAGCGTAAAACTGAACCCGACCAACAACCAATACACAATGCGCATAAATGTCCAAACTCTCCAGTGAGTTTTCTTTTAGCGGTTTATAAATAAGCCTTTAGCGTTCAAACAAGCCTTTAGCGTCCAAAATAGCCTTTAGCGTCCAAAGCCAGTCAAACAAGCCCGGCATCTTTCAGCGCGGCCAGCACCGACTCATGGTGGTGCCCCGACAGCGTGGTCATGGGCAGACGAATCCCCGACTGAATACGCCCCATCTGCATCAGGGCCCATTTGGCGGGGATGGGGTTGGTTTCCACAAACATGGCCCGGTGAACGGGCATCAATTGCTCATTGAGCGCGCGCGCCTGCTCGGCGTGTCCGCCGATGGCCAGCTCACAGAGTTCGGCCAGCGCCCTGGGTACGACATTCGCGGTAACGGAAATATCCCCTTTACCGCCCAAAAGCATCAATTCGACCGCCGTGGCATCATCCCCGGAGATCACGATGAAGTCGTCGGGCGACTGCTCAATCAGGGTTCGCGCCCGCACCATATCGCCGGTGGCCTCCTTGATGCCGATGATATTGGGCAGCTCCGACAGGCGCCGTACCGTCTCCGGCAGCATGTCGACAGCGGTCCGGCCCGGTACGTTGTACAGCAGCTGCGGAATCGCCACCTGCTCGGCAATGGTCTTGTGGAACAGGTAAAGCCCTTCCTGAGTGGGCTTGTTGTAGTAGGGCGTCACCAGCAGGCAGGCGTCGGCCCCCGCCTCCTTGGCCCCTTCGGTCAGTTCCATGGCCTCGGCCAGGGAGTTGGCGCCGGTGCCGGCGATGACCGGAATCCGCCCGTTGACCTGATCCACCACCGCCTTGATCACGCTCAGGTGCTCTGCAATGTCGAGAGTCGCCGATTCGCCGGTCGTGCCCACCGCCACAATGGCGTTGGTGCCCTGCTCCAGATGCCAGTCCACCAGATCGCGCAGGCTGGGCCAGTCGAGGGTATTGTCGGGGGCCATGGGGGTTACCAGGGCGACCATGCTGCCTTGTATCATGAGCGGGAGCTCCGTTTAATCGATTTTACGTACGCTCTGACTTCGGCAAACGCCACAGGTTCGACCGGCAAACCCGGGCCTTCCAGCCGAATGGCGGGGAAAGCAAAGCCGCAATGGTACTGAGAGGCGCTCCACTAGACAAGTTTGACGTAAGATCGGGGGTTATTTTTTGAAATCCAGCATCCGCTGCAGGGGAATCATGGCTTTGCGGGCCACCTCGGGATCCACATGAATCTCGTTGTCATCTCGCTCGAAGACGCTCGCCAGGTTCTCCAGCACGTTCATGGCCATCCAGGGGCAGTTGGCGCAACTGCGGCAGGTGGCGCCGCTGCCGGCGGTGGGCGCGATGTGAAAGGTCTTGCCCGGGCACAACTGCTGCATCTTGTAGAAGATGCCCTGATCGGTGGCGACGATAAAATCCTCGTTGGGCAGCTCCTGCGCGGCCTTGATCAGTTGCGAGGTGGAGCCCACCACGTCCGCCAGCGCCACTACCGATTGGGGTGATTCGGGGTGTACCAGCACGGCGGCCTCGGGGTACAGGGCTTTGAGATCTTCCAGCCCACGGGCCTTGAATTCCTCGTGCACGATACAGGCGCCGTCCCAGAGCAGCACGTCAGCGCCGGTCTCGCGCTGCACATAGTCCCCCAGGTGCTTGTCCGGCGCCCAGAGGATTTTCTCCCCTTTCTGGTCGAGGTGGTCCACCACGTCTTTGGCGATGCTGGAGGTCACGACCCAGTCGGCCCGGGCTTTGACGGCGGCGGAGGTGTTGGCATAGACGACCACCGTGCGGTCCGGGTGCTGATCGCAGAATTCGGCGAACTCGTCGGGCGGGCAGCCCAGGTCCAGGGAGCAGGTGGCCTCCAGTGTGGGCATGAGTACGCGCTTTTCCGGGGTGAGGATTTTGGCGGTTTCGCCCATGAAGCGCACGCCGGCGACGACGAGGGTGTCGGCGCTGTGCTCTTTGCCAAAGCGGGCCATTTCAAGTGAGTCGGCCACGCAGCCACCGGTCTCTTCGGCCAGGGCCTGGATCATGGGGTCGGTATAGTAGTGCGCCACCAGCACGGCGTTGTGCTTGTGTAATAATGCTTTAATACGCTCGCGGTAATCTGTTTCCTGCTCCGGGGTGTAGCGAGGCGCTTCCCAGGCGCGGTCCAGATGCTCCCGCACCACCTCTTCCGGCGTTTTCCGGGCGGTAACGGTGTCGATTACATTGTCCGCAGTCATACTAGAATCACCTCACAAATCACCTGCATCAGGTCAGGGCGCCATAATACCACACAGCGCAAAAGCGCCCCAAAACTGCTGTTTCTTGGACTCTTTCTGTTTTTATTGATTCCTAGGGGACGATTGGAAGGCACGGGTTCGGGGTAGAGTTAGCTTTAAATAGGGTAACGCCTAAGGAAGTTACTTCACGTCCGGCCCGCTCAGGGGTAGGGTCTTCCCGGACACGGCGTGAACCCATCCCTGGGGCCTCTCCACCGACATCCTGTCGGTGACGGTCCGGGAAGACCCTACCCCAGATCGGTCCTCCGCACCTTGTAGCAACCGCCGTGCCTTCCTGTAGGGCTGGTAAGCGACAGCGCACCTGCCACAGAGGTCATCAACTCCCAAGAATATTTCTGGAGGGTTTGTATCTACAAGGCTCGGAGGACCGATTTGGGGTGGCCTGTTCCAGGACCGTCAACCGCGGGACTAGTGTTGACGAGTTACAGGGACGTACTTGCCACGTGTCCTGGAACAGGCCACCCCGAAGCGGGCCGGTCGTGAAGTATCTCCCATGCTTGAGCTATAAACCCAATCCCCAAAAGGACTCAACTAGAAGCCAACCTGGAGGCGGAACAGGAAAGGAAAATGGTGGGTCGTGCTGGATTCGAACCAGCGACCAATTGGTTAAAAGCCAACTGCTCTACCAACTGAGCTAACGACCCAAAACTGGCAGGATAGCGCCTATGGCGCTCGAACTTTGAAAGATGGTGGGTCGTGCTGGATTCGAACCAGCGACCAATTGGTTAAAAGCCAACTGCTCTACCAACTGAGCTAACGACCCAAAACTGGCAGGATAGCGCCTATGGCGCTCGAACTTTGAAAGATGGTGGGTCGTGCTGGATTCGAACCAGCGACCAATTGGTTAAAAGCCAACTGCTCTACCAACTGAGCTAACGACCCAAAGAGGCGCGTATGATAAAGATTCAGCCGAAAAAAACAAGCGCTTTTTGCCCCCAAAGCAGAAAAAAGCCCCAATAAAACCAACAGCTTAAGCTCTAGCCCCTACTAGCGCCCATCTGATAGCGCGTCGGGTCCTCAACACCCGCCTCCGCAAAGCCGGCGCGGCGCAGGCGGCAGCTGTCACAGCGGCCGCAGGCCTCGCCCGCCTCATTGGCCTGATAGCAGGACACGGTCAGACTGTAATCCACCCCCAGCGCCAGGCCGCGCTGGATGATCTCGCCCTTGCTCCAGTGCATCAGCGGCGCCCGGATCTGCAGCCGGCGCCCCTCGACCCCGGCCCGGGTCGCCAGGTTAGCCATGGCCTCGTAAGCGCTCACATACTCCGGGCGGCAATCCGGGTAGCCGGAGTAATCCACGGCGTTGACGCCAATGAAGATATCGAAAGCACCGAGCACCTCGGCCCAGCCCAGGGCGATCGACAGGAAGATGGTGTTGCGCGCGGGCACATAGGTGACCGGAATGCCCTCGCCCTCTGTCTCGGGCACATCAATAGCGCTGTCGGTCAGGGCGGAACCCCCGATGGCCTGCAGATCCAGAGTGATGACCTTGTGCTCGAGGCTGCCACCCTGGCGGGCCGTGCGCTCGGCGGCCGCAAGCTCGGTCCGGTGGCGCTGGCCGTAATCAAAGCTGATGGTGTAGCAGTCATAGCCTTTGTTGCGGGCAATCGCCAGAGCGGTGGTGGAGTCCAGCCCTCCGGAGACCAGAACCACGGCTTTGGGTGCGATCATTGTGCTAACTCCTTCAAATACGGGCTCAATATCCGGGGGCATCGCCCCAGAGCAGTTTGTGCAGCTGCAGCTGAAAACGCACCGGCAGGTTGTCCGCCACTACCCAGTCGGCCAGCGAACGGGCGTTCAGCTGACCGAAGCTCGGGGAGAAGAGCACATCATTCACTCGTTCCACCAGGCGGTATTCGTCCAGTTTGAACTTGGCCCAGTCATAATCCTCGCGGCTACAGAGCACGAACTTGATCTGATCCTGTGGGCCCAGCAGGGGGATATTCTCCCAGCGGTTCTTGTCCACCTCGCCCGAGCCCGGCGTTTTCAGATCCATCACCTTGCTGACGCGCGGATCCACGCCTTCCAGGGACATGGCCCCACTGGTTTCCAGAGACACCTCATAGCCTGCATCACACAGGCGCTCAAGCAGCGCCAGGCAGTTGGGCTGGGCGAGCGGCTCGCCGCCGGTGACACAGATGTATCGCGGGTGGTAGCCGGCCACCTGCTCGAGGATCTGCTCCAGCGTCTGGCGCTCCCCGCCGTGAAAGGCGTACTCCGAATCGCAGTAATGGCAACGCAATGGACATCCCGTCAGGCGCACGAATACCGTGGGGCGCCCCAGGGTCCGGGCCTCGCCTTGCAGGGAGTGGAAGATTTCAGTGATTCTGAGACTGTCGTCGGTCATGAAGCGTCTGGCTCGCAGCCCGGGTCAGGGGGCATTAACAAAAAGGCGGCCCGCTATAGCTATAAAGGTAAGCGGGCGAGCACGCAGTTTACCCAAAGCCCAGGTGCTATGCGAGGCCCGGCCGGCAAAATCCACACCTGACGCCATTTGCCCGCTCAGGGCGAGGCTGTTATTCTTCGTGATTGGCCCGAAATTCTGTATCGGACCCAGATACCCTTACCCCCGATACTCTTACCGAAGCCGCTATGAAACCTGTCAAAACCAAACGCCAACTGCGCGCCGAGCTCGACCAGCAATTGGCCGATTACCTGCGCGAGGGTGGTGAAGTCAAAGAAGTGCCGAGAGGCATCAGCGGTCGCTTTGACGCCAAAGGGCCCCTGACGCCCCTGTTCACGCCCACCAAGGACGAGAATCCTCTGGCCGGACGCACGCCTCTGACCCATGTGGTTCAGGCGCTGGAGGCGCGCAAACATCCCGTCCCGGTCCCCAAACGTCCGAAGCCCAAACGCCCCCGAAAAAAAATGATTCTGGACGACTTTGGGCAGCCGGTGCGCTGGGAGTGGGTGGAAGATTGAGTTTCCGATCACAGAGCAGCATCTTTACATCCATCTATTTTCAGGTCGAGTGCCATGGGGCTATTTGAATCAACCGAGAACGACAACGCCATCCAGGTTTCCCGACTGCAACCGGACGAAACACTGGGCTGCGCAATACCGCGGCAATTTTTGCTGGACGGCCACCCCTGGCCCACGGCCGAGCACTACTACCAGGCCATGAAATACCCGGGCCGGGCGCTGGCCGAGTCCATCCGAACGGCGGATTCAGTCGAGATAGCCCGCAAGCGGGGACGCGGTTGGTTCAAACGGCCGAGAAAGGACTGGGACAAGGTCAGAGTCGCTGCCATGACCCGGGCCATTTACACCCAGTGCCACACCTGGCCCGAATTCGCGGAGGCTCTGCTGGCGACCGAGAACAACCCGATTGTCGAAGTGTCCCTCTACGATTATTTCTGGGGCGTCGGCCGCGACCATCGGGGAGAGAACCGCTACGGAAAACTCCTGATGGATGTGCGCGCCAAGCTCAGGCAGGAAAAACACCCCTAGGGGTCCCACTTCCCACTTTGCATTTTGCGCTTCCCACTTTAAGCCTGTCTCTTGCCAGGGTGATGATCTGACGCAACAATCACGATAAGCACTGCGCCCGTCCACCCAATAAAAAGAGAGCACCAATGAACAAACATACATTTCTGTTTCTGAGCGGCCTACTGGCACTGGGGGCCTGTGACAGAACAGACCCCTCAGCACACTCTTCCCCACAGTCCTCAAGCGCCTCCAGCGCCATACCCGTCACGTTGAAGCAGGACGAGTCCGGGCACTACTGGATTTACCGCGAGGGCGAGCCCTATTTTATTCGGGGCGCTGGCGGCACCAGCCGGCTGGACCAGCTGGCAGCGGCCGGTGCCAATTCGGTCCGGACCTGGAGCACCGACGATGCCGAGCGAATTCTGGATGAAGCCGAGGCCCAGGGCCTCACCGTCATGCTGGGCCTGCGCATGGGCAAGGAGCGCCACGGGTTTGATTACAGCGATAAACAGGCCGTTCAGGCGCAAAAAGAACGCCTGCGTGAGCAAGTGCTGCGCTACCGGGATCACCCCGCGCTCCTGAGCTGGGGCATCGGCAATGAACTGGACCTGTTTTATACCGACACCTCTGTCTGGCACGCCGTGGAAGACATTGCGCGGATGATCCGGGAGCTGGACCCCCACCACCTGATCACCACCGTCACGGCGGGCATCGACGAGGAGAAGGCCGACCTGATCCTGGAGCGGGTGCCGAGCATCGACTACCTGAGCATCAACACTTACGGTGACCTCGACACACTCCCGGGGAAGGTTCGTGATGTCGGCTGGCCGGGGGCCTACGCCGTGACCGAGTGGGGGCCCACAGGCCACTGGGAAATCGCCAACACAGACTGGGGCGTGCCCATTGAGCAGACCAGTACCGAAAAGGCGCAGGCCTATCGCCAACGCTATGAGTCGGCCATTCTTGGCGACCCGGAAAAAGGACTCGGCTCCTACGCTTTTTTGTGGGGGCAGAAACAGGAAACCACGCCGACCTGGTATGGCCTGTTTCTCGAATCCGGCCACGCCACCGAGGTTGTCGACACCATGCAACAGCTGTGGACCGGGGAGTGGCCGACCCACCGAGCACCCAGTATTCAGTCATTCCGGATCGACGGTAAAACCGCCTACGACAGTATTTATCTTGAGCCGGGAGCCTCATACGAGGTCACACTCGAAGCGAGTCATCCGGAAGATGCGCCCTTTGACATTCGCTGGGAGTTTTTACCGGAAAGCACCGATATCAAATCGGGCGGCGATCGTGAAGAGCGCCCGGAGAGTGTCTCCGGGTTGATCGTGCAGGATCGGGGTGACGGGCGCATGCAGTTCAAGGCACCGGAAAAGAAAGGCCCCTATCGCCTGTTCACTTATGTCACTACCGAGCACAAAAAAGCCGCCACTGCCAATGTGCCCTTCTTTGTCGGTAGCGCTGAAGACCACGAATAATCAACCCATCATCAGTTTGCAGAAACCCGGCCTCCTGGCCGGGCTTCTGCAACCGCCAGGCACTTGATCACGTCAACTCGTAACGATCAATAATATCCCGCACCAGCCCGCTGCGAACAATATCTTCGCGCTCGAACCGATGGATGTAGACGCTGGGCAAGTTGCCCAGGCGATTGACCGCATCCGCCAGGCCATTGGATCCGCGTATGTCGCTCTGCTCGATGTCACCGTTGATGACGACCTTGCAGTCTTCACCGATCCGGGTCAGGAACATCTTCATCTGCGCGGGCGAGGTATTTTGCGCTTCGTCCAGTATCACGAAGGTCCGGTTGTTGAAAGTTTTGCCGCGCATGAAAGCCAGGGGCGCAGCAACGATACGTCCGTGGCGCAGACAATAGTCCACCGTTCCGGCGCCCAGGCGCTCGGCGAGAATTTCCCGAAAGGCGTCAATATAGACCGAGAATTTTTCATCCAGTGCGCCGGGTAAAAACCCCAACTGCTCGCCGGCCTCCACGGCGGGACGGGTCAGGATGATCCGCTCGATTCGCCCGGATTCCAGCGCTTCGGCCGCGAGTGCGCCGGCACAGTAACTTTTCCCCGTGCCCGCCGGGCCGATGCCGAAGGTGAGGTTGTAGTTCTGAATGGCGTTGATGTAGGTCTGCTGGGCGTTGTTGCAGGCGGTCAGGGGTTGGTTGGCACGTTTGGGAGCGTAAGCGGTTTCGAGTTGGCGGGAGTGGGAGTTGATTTCTACGATGTTGCCGTCGAGAGGGGAGCGACGTCTTCCGTATTCCTCTGGAAATAATCTGTCTTCGGGGTGGGTTCTCTGATTTCTCTTGCGCTTCGCGTGAGATCGTTTCGCCATGGGTAAATCCCCTTTGTGTTCCAATTTGAACAGGGACTGGTGGGGCGCTTCGTCCTGTGAGGGTCGGCCGCGGCCCTGCCCTGTGAGACTCAAAAAAGGTGATGCATTGGTGGGGCTGGCAGAGGTGCCCCGAATGCTATGGCTGGCTCCTCCTCTTTGGTGGTGGGTAAGAGAAATCCGAAGCGCGCTGGCAAGCCGATACGCTGCTTGAGATGGGGGAATCACTTCCCTTGCTTTTGATATTAGGGGTATTTACAGAAAGGGTCAAGCCGGGAGGATGAATAGCCTCCCGGCTGTAAAACATCACGACATGGCCGAAACCATCGAGATCATGACACCGGCCGCCACGGCCGACCCGATCACACCGGCCACGTTCGGGCCCATGGCATGCATGAGCAGATGGTTCTGGGGGTTGGCTTCCAGCCCCACCTTGTTGGACACACGCGCCGCCATGGGAACGGCGGATACACCGGCCGAACCGATCAAGGGGTTCACTTTGTGGCGCACAAACAGGTTCATGAGCTTGGCCACCAGAATGCCCATGGCGGTACCAATGGCGAAGGCGACGATACCCAGTACCAGGATGCCCAGCGTTTTGGTATCCAGGAAGCTGCCCGCCGCCAGCTTGGAACCCACGGCCAGACCCAGAAAGATCGTGGTGATATTGATCAGTGCGTTCTGCGCGGTATCGCTCAGACGCTCGACCACGCCACACTCGCGCATCAGGTTACCGAAGCAGAACATGCCCAACAGCGGCGCGGCCGTCGGCAAGAGCAAGGCCACCAGGATAAGCAGGACCAGAGGAAACGCGATCTTCTCGCGCCGGGAGACCGGGCGCAACTGCTCCATCTTGATCTGACGCTCGGCATTGGTGGTGAGCGCGCGCATGATCGGCGGCTGGATCAGCGGTACCAGCGCCATGTAGGAGTATGCGGCCACTGCAATGGCGCCGAGCAGTTCCGGGGCGAGAATACTCGACACATAAATGGCAGTCGGACCGTCAGCACCACCGATGATGCCAATGGCCGCGGCATCGGCGATGGAGAAATCCATCCAGCCGGCGGCCGACATACCGACCGCACCGATAACGGTGGCAAAAATACCGAACTGGGCCGCCGCCCCCAAAAACAGGGTTTTCGGGTTGGCAAGCAGGGGACCGAAATCCGTCATGGCCCCCACTCCCATGAAGATCACCAACGGCGCAATACCGGAGCCGATCGCCACTTCATAGAAGGTGTAAATCACCCCGTTATTGTAACCGTAGTCGAGCGCCACCTTGGCGGCGGCGGCTTGTTCCGCCGTCGCGGCGGTTTTGTAGACTTTGAGCAGCTCATCGGCGCTGGCGCCGGCCGAGGCGCCCAGGACGTCGCCCAGAGCGGCCAACACTTCCTGTCCACCCACATCGAGCGCCTGTTCTACCGCCGAGAGCGCCAAACCCGCCCCGGGTATGTTGGCCATGATGCAGCCAAAACCGATGGGCACCAGCAGCAGCGGCTCAAAGCCTTTGCGAATGGCGAGGAACAGCAGGAGCAGGCCCACCAGAATCATGGCGAAAGTACCCCACTCCATCTGGTTAATGCCCGATTCCTGCCACAGTCGAATAAAATTATGCATAAATTGGTCTCAACGTTGCTTCAAGCAGCTTCGGTTCAAGCTCAGGCCAAATCGAGCAGCGGGTCGCCGGCCGAAACCGCATCCCCGGTCTGCACATGCACTTTGGTGACGGTGCCGGCGCGGGGCGCGCTGACTTCCGATTCCATCTTCATGGCCTCGAGAATCAGGAGCGTATCGCCCTCTTCAACTTCATCGCCCGCACTGACCATCACTTTGAAGATGTTACCGCCCAGAGGGGCGGGCACGGGCTCACCGTCGCCGCTGGCGGGCGCGGCATTCTCGCCGCTCTTGGAGGCATCGCCACCCACAGGCACCAGGCCGGTCACATCGCCGCCATCGTTGACGGTAACGGTGTAGCTCTTGCCATCCACTTCCACGGTGTAGACTTCCTCACCGGAATCGGTGGTGACAGCGCTGCCCTCTTTGCCGGTGGGCACGGGCTCGAAGGCGTCGGGGTTGTTGCGGTTCTCAAGGAACTTGAGACCGATCTGGGGAAAGAGCGCGTAGGTGAGCACATCGTCAATACGGCCCTCACCCTCGGTCAGCTCGATATTCTTTTCTTTCGCGCTCGCTTCCAGCTCTTCGGTCAACTTGTCGAGCTCCGGCTCCAGACGATCGGCCGGGCG
Organism: Marinimicrobium sp. C2-29; assembly: GCF_038419845.1. NCBI lineage: Bacteria > Pseudomonadati > Pseudomonadota > Gammaproteobacteria > Cellvibrionales > Cellvibrionaceae > Marinimicrobium > Marinimicrobium sp. C2-29. Next base: position 70,393 of record NZ_JBCAQT010000006.1, on the reverse strand, counting down.
GCAGGTGATGGGCTCTCCCCCGTCCAGCACGCGGTCCTGCAGCTCCTTGTTGACCTCGGCCGGGGTTGCACCGTATTCACCCTTGAGCACCCCTTCGGTCTCCCGGGTGATGGTCTTGTACCGCTCACCGGTGAGAATGTTCATGACCGCCTGGGTTCCCACGATCTGTGAGGTGGGCGTCACCAGAGGAATATAACCCAGATCCTTGCGCACCCGGGGGATCTCTTCCAGGACTTCGTTGAACCGGTCTTCGGCATTCTGCTCGCGCAGCTGGTTTTCCATATTGGTCAGCATGCCACCCGGCACCTGGGCAATCAGGATGCGTGAATCCACGCCCTTGAGCGAGCCTTCAAACTTGGCGTACTTGCGCCGGACTTCACGGAAGTAGATGGCAATTTCTTCCAGCAACTCCAGGTCCAGCCCGGTGTCCCGCTCCGTGCCCTCCAGGGTCGCCACCAGCGTTTCGGTGGGACTGTGGCCATAGGTCATGGACATGGAGGAAATGGCGGTATCGACGTTGTCGATACCCGCTTCCACGCACTTGAGATTGGTGGCATGGGCCAGGCCGGTCGTGGCATGGCTCTGCATGTGAATGGGAATATCGCAGGTCTCTTTCAGGCGCTTGACCAGCTCGTAGCCCACATAGGGTCTGAGCAGTCCCGCCATATCCTTGATCGCGATGGAGTCGGCGCCCGTGTCTTCAATGCGCTTGGCCATATCGACCCAGCCATCGATATTGTGCACCGGGCTGATGGTGTAGGAGATGGTGCCCTGGGCGTGCTTGCCCTGATCCTTGACCGCTTTGAGCGCCGTTTCCAGGTTGCGCATGTCATTCATGGCATCAAACACCCGGAAAACATCCACGCCGTTGTGGGCCGCACGCTCGACGAACTTCTTCACTACGTCATCGGCGTAGTGACGGTAGCCCAGGATATTCTGGCCCCGGAGAAGCATCTGCATGGGGGTCTTGGGCATGGCTTGCTTGAGCTGCCGGATCCGGTCCCAGGGGTCTTCGCCCAGATAGCGGATGCAGGCGTCAAAGGTGGCACCGCCCCAGGTTTCCAGGGACCAGAAGCCCACCTGGTCCAGTTTCTCGGCGATGGGCAGCATGTCGTCAAGGCGCATGCGAGTGGCAAAAAGGGACTGATGCGCATCGCGCAAAACAAGTTCCGTAATGCCCAAGGGCTTTTTAACCTCGCTCATGGCGTTTTACCTTCTTCACTGTTCGCTTTGGGGTGCGTTTGGGGTCTGCTGGTCGCTGACAATCAGCGGCGGGCGCGGTGTTTTGCCACCGCCGCCTTGATCGCTTTCAATACCGTCTCGTCCACTTCGGCGGAGGCCGGCCTGCGCCCTGCTCCGGAGCGTTTGGCCGGGCGGCCCGAGGGAATCGGGTCAGGTTCGGGGAACCAACGCCGGACCAGCCCCGTCAAAAGGGTAGTGGCAATCACCAGCAGTGTGAGAAAAACCAGCACCGACCCCATGCCATAGAGCATCAGGTCCGTGCCTTGTTGCATCAGTGTGTCATTCATTGCATGCACCCTGTTTCATGAATACCCGTGTCACAATCGTTACCGGCAAAACCTTCGCGGCCGGCTGATAGGCCCGCCAGTCGATAGAAAGCTCTCGCCCGACGCCGGGGCGCGCCAATGTAGCTTGAATCCCCCAAGCTGGCAACTGCGTCACAAAATGCCGTGGCCGGGGTTTACTTTTACCATCCCGCCGTTGATAAAACGGCCGTCCATTTTCTCTTATCTTTCAAAAACTTACAACTTGAGTGCTGCTTTTTCGTGCACCGGGCTCCCCCTGCCTGAGGAAAAGCCGCTAGAATGGCGGCCCTTTTGAGCCCCCGGAGCACGCACCCATGCAGCTATTTCTCGCCCCGATGGAAGGCGTGGTCGACCACCAGGTTCGCGACCTGCTCAGCGCACTGGGCGGGCTGGATGGTTGTGTCACCGAATTTATCCGGGTGACCCATACCGCGTTGCCCCGCAAGGTGTTCCTGCGCTCCGCACCGGAGCTCGAGCACCAGAGCCGCACCCCGAGTGGCACCCCCGTCAAACTGCAACTGTTGGGCGGTCAGCCCGAGATGGTGGCGCTCAACGCGGCCAACGCCGTGCGCGCCGGCGCCACCGCGATCGATCTGAACTTTGGCTGCCCGGCCAAAAGCGTGAACCGCAGCGACGGTGGCGCCTGCCTGCTGCGCGCCCCCGACAGGGTGCATGACATTGTGCGGGCGGTGCGCACCGCGCTCCCCGCCGAAGTCCCGGTCAGTGCCAAGATCCGCCTGGGCTTTGAAGACAGAAGCCTGTATCTGGACAACGCCCGGGCGGCGGCCGAGGGCGGTGCCAGCGAGCTAACCGTGCATGCCCGCAGCAAAGCCGACGGCTATCGCCCCCCGGCCTACTGGGACTACATTGCCCGCATCCGGGAGGCCCTGACGATTCCGGTGATCGCCAACGGCGAGATCTGGACGGTGGCGGACTTTGAACGCTGCCGGGAAGTGACCGGTTGCGACCGGTTCATGCTGGGACGGGGCCTGCTGGCCTGCCCGGATCTGGCGCGTCAGATCAAGGCTCATGTGGCCGGCGAGCCATATACTCCCATGAACTGGTCCAAGGTGTGTGAATTACTGTACCGCTACTATCGGATGAGTCAGCCCAACTACCCCACCCGCCACAGCGGCAACCGCATCAAGCAATGGCTGATGTACCTGCAGCGCCAGTACCCCCAGGCCCAGAGTTTTTTTGAAACCATCAAGCGCGAACAGGAACCGGCGCGGCTGGAGCAGGCGCTGTTGGCCGCCGCATAAAGGCCTCCGGCTCACTCCACCTGATTGCGCTCTTCCAGTCGCGGCTCGGCGACACTGATGAAGCCACCTTTGCGATCGAGACCAATCGCCTGGGTGGAGCCATAGTCTCCCAGACGACGCAGACTGTGACCCTTGGTCTCCAGGGCCCCGCGCACCGGGTCGGGCAGCGTCTTTTCCACAAACAGGTGGTCGGGTCGCCATTGGTGATGAACCCGGGGCATGGCTATGGCGTCTTCCAGCGCCAACTCCAGATCGATGTAGTTGACCAGAGTCTGGAACACCTGGGTAATGATCGTGGGCCCGCCGGCCGCACCCAAAGTGAGTACTGGCTTACCTTCGCGGGTCACAATGGTGGGGCTCATGCTCGACAGCGGGCGCTTACCCGGCCGGATGCTGTTGGCTTCGGCCCCGATCAACCCGTAGGCGTTGGGCTCGCCCGGCTGGGCGGAAAAGTCGTCCATCTGGTTGTTGAGAATCACACCGGTGCCCGGCACCACCACTTTTGAGCCAAAGTTGGTATTGACCGTGGCGGTAATGGCCACCCAGTTGCCTTCCTTGTCGGCCGTGGCGATATGGGTCGTATGTTTGCCGAACAGCTCTTCCTGGGACTTGGGCGGCTCGCTGTGGCCCTCGACCGTCCGGGCTTTGTCGAGCGAGATGCGCTCGGCCAGCGTCTCGGCATAGGGCTCGCCTGCCAGTCCTTTGGGCACCTGGGCAAAGGCGGGATCACCCAGCCAGTGGGCGCGATCGGCAAAGGCCAGCTTCATGGTCTCGGCGAGCAAGTGGTAGCGATCCGCCTCGGACAGTTTGGCGGGCTCAAAGTGACTCATCATGTTGAGCATCTGGGCCACGTGCACACCACCCGAGCTGGGTGGCGGATACCCGTAAATCCGGTAACCGCGATAATCGCTCACGACCGGCTGGGGACGTTTGAGGTCATAATCGGCAAAGTCCTCGGCCCTCACCATCCCGCCATTGTCGGCCATCCAGTCGCCCACCGCCCGGGCGAAATCACCCTCATAGAAGTACTCCGGCCCCTGTTTGGCAATGGCCCGGTAGGTGCGGGCCAGGTCCGGTTGCTGCAGGCGATGCCCCAGCGGCCAGGGTTCACCTTCCGGGTTCAGGAAAATGGCGGCCGTGCCGGGGAATTCGTTCAGGTCATCAACATGGCGGTTCAGGCGGCGAGTAAAGATGCCGTCAATCGCAAAGCCCTCTTCGGCCAGGTCCGCCGCTGCCTTCAGGTGCTGGGCGAAGGTGCCCTCCCCGCCCTTGCGCATCATGTAGTCATAGGCGCTGACCGAGCCCGGAATGCCGACCGCCAGGGGCCCTTTTTTGCTCAGCTCCGGCCGGTACTCGCCGTCGCGCACATACATGTCCCGATGGGCCCTGGCCGGTGCGATTTCCCGCCCGTCGATGGCCTCTACCGTACCGTCCGCCCAGTGGACCACCGCGAAAATACCGCCGCCAATGCCGGAATTGTGCCCATCCACCACTCCCAATGTGAGGGCAGCGGCCACAGCGGCATCCAGGGCATTGCCGCCCTGCTCATAGGCATCCATGGCCGCCCGGGTGGCCACAGGCTGCACGGTGGCCACCGCGCCCCGGCCGTCGGCGGTGACGTCGGCATATCGATTCGCGGGCGGGCGTTCGCCCGCGATCGTCGATGAGCTGAAAATGAGCAGAAGCAGGGCGAGCAGTTTTGGCATGGGGATCAATCTTCAGTGGGGTCCGGAGAGAAAAACCCGAAGGGTATCATCGTCGCGCCCAAATGGTCACTCAATCAGGCACGAAAAACCCGGCCACGCGACCGCTCGGGAACGGAGCATTGCGTGGCCGGGCTGAGAAGAGAGCTTCCTCTGACAGGCGCTAGTCGCGCTCGCTCATCACCTGTAAAGCCCCCGAAACGTATACCAGGGGGGCATTCCAGTTGATGGTGATTTCATTGGTAGCGTAGCTGCACCAGTGATCCAGATAGGACCTGGCCGGTTTGTCCGAGGGGTATTCCACCGGGCAGTCATCGGCATCCTGCTGGCCGCTGTGGGGGCCTCCGGCCAGAAAACCGGGAACCGGCGCCTCGATCTCGTCGGCTTCTGACGGCCGGTGGTGAATGTGCTGCGGAGTCTGACTGCCATACTGGGTCACGTAGGAGAACCCGGTGGGATTGCGCCCCAACACGTAATCCAGCAGAGCCTGAGCGGCATCGCGATAGCCCTCTTCGCCGCTGAGCCGATAGCCCTGCAACAACATCATGGCATTGTTCATCGCCACCCCGTTGCTGCCCCAGACGAAATCTTCAGCCCGCATCGCCACGCCCTGGGGCGAGTCCTGCCATTCCCCATGGAGCTCATCGGCCAGACCGGTCACCCGGGATTCGATCAGGTCCCGATCCGCCGCTGAGGTCAACTGCTCGCGATGGTGGGCCAGGGACATCCAGGCCAGCCCTTTGGAGTCGGACCAACTGGGCGTGCTGTTGGCCAGCTCCGGTGCGCTCATGACCCGATAGTAGTCATCCTTGCCCGTGGTGATATAGAGCTCGGCGGCCGCCCAGGCGAATTCGTCGCTCAACTGGTCATCGCCGTACTCGCCGGTCTGAATGTCTTCCGGGTTGCGGTAAGTGACATCGGGGTTTTCCTGCGCCCACTGCCAGGCCGCTTCGGCGGACTTGAGCGCCTGGCGGGAGAAGCCGGGGAAGGCCTCTTCATACTCGGCATACACCCGACTGGCGGTGGCCATCACCGCCGCGTAATTGAGCGCCGCAGCGGTTCCTTTGGCCACCACGTAGCGCTGTTTATCAGCCTCGTGGGGCATGATCTTGCCCGAGAAGTTCTTGGTGGTGAGCTTGTGATAGACGCCGCCGTCATGCGGGTCCTGCATGGTAAGCATCCACTCGAGGTTCCACATGGTTTCATCGAGCAGGTCGGGCACGGCGTCGCCACTTTCGGGAATGGTCAGATCGCGCCCCGAGTAATATTCCGGGAAGTGCTCGAAAGCGGCCAGGAGGGTGTAGGTACTGATGCCCGAGTTGACGATGTACTTGTTGTAGTCGCCGGCGTCATACCAGCCTTTGGGGCTGGAGATGACGGTGCCTTCGGGCCGCGCCTCGGAGGCTGCCGACCGATGGACCTCGACCTGCGTATCCGGATGACCCGCCGGGCGGGCGTAGTCTCCCGCATACTCGGGCGTCAGTTCAGTGCTGACGCGATTGAAGTAGTAGGCCTTGATGGCGGCATCGTTCAATGCCCGATAGATATCCTCGCGCACCTCAAACTCCGGAGATTCGGCCAGACCGGCCACGCGCACCTGGTAGCGGCCGGGCCGGGTAAAGGAGGAAAAGTCAGCCTGACGTACCCGCTCACCCGAGTGCTCCCAGGCCCGCCCTTCACTGAGGGTACCGCTGAACACCGACTGGCCGCTTCGGATGTCGATCAGTTCAAAACGGTCCGCCCCATTGGCCGGTACCACGGCGGCCTTGGCCGCATCGGGCATAAAACCCAGTTGATTGACCTGAATGTTCGCGTCACCTTCGGTGACGTCATCCCGGGGCTGGGACAGTTCGGACTGACAGGCAGTGAGCAGACAAAGGCCGGCCGATACGGCCACGAGTCCACGTGTGAGAGTGGGCATGGAAGCACCTCTATTTTTATTGATGTTTGTTGTTCGGGGTCGCTGGCGCCGAAGCCCGGTATGCCCGGCCTGCCTCTCCAGAGTTATGGTGCTCGCGACCCTAAGAGACCCAAGAATACCTCAAAGTCGCGATCAAAGAGAGAGCCGGCTACAGATTTAACACTTTCTTTACAAACGGGATCGTCAGTTTGCGCTGCTCGGCCAGGGAGGCATGATCCAGTCGCTGCAGGTAGCAGAACAGCTCGTTCATATCGCGCGGAACACGCTGGAGGATGTAGTGGGCCACCTCTTCACTCAGATCCAGACCCCGCGCCCGGGCGCGGTGGCGCAGAGCATTCTGTTTGTCCTGATCATTGAGCGGGTGGACCTGGCAGGTGATCCCCCACTGCAGGCGCGAGCGCAAATCGGGCAATGCCACAGGCAGCTCCCGGGGCCCCTGGACAGCGGCCACCAAAAGGCGGCCACCCCCGTCGCGCAGCCGGTTATAAAGGTGGAACAGCGCCTCTTCCCAATGGGCCTGCCCGGCAATGGCTTCCAGTCCGTCCAGATACAGAAAATCCACATGCTCCATGCCGTCAAACAGGGCCTCGGGGGCGAATCCCACCAGCTCGCGCAGAGGCAGATACTGGATACTGAAGCCCGCATCCTGGGCCTGATGCCCGGCCGCCTGCAGCAGATGGGTCAACCCCACCCCAGAGCCACCCCACAGGTAAATGAAGTCCTCGCCCTGCCCCGACGCCTGAGCGCGCAGCAGCGTCAATGTCCGCTCATTGGCGGAACCGGCCGGCGCATAGAAATTTTCAAAGGTGGCGTCGTCATTCAGGCTGACGCCCAGCGACAACTGCTCCGGTGGGGACATGGCGATCACACTATCTCCAATGACTATTGGGGCTCCAGTGACTGTTGGGGCTCCCGTGACTAAACGGGCCGGAAACGAGCGTTACGGCTCCCAAGTATAAACCAGCGGGTTGGCCATTGTACCCTGTGGCTGGAAGCGATCACCCACCAGGCTGACATGCCCGCTCTGGGCAGCGGGAACCAGTTGGCTGTCGAGTTTCAGGGTGCTGAGCAGGCGCTCGACGTCCCCTTCGGTGACCAGGCGGAACAGCAACACGCCGGGGCGCACCGATATCATCTCTACCCGACGGACCATCGCCAGATCTTCAAGATAGGTCTCCGCCGCCTTGTAGGCGCCGAAACCCTCAATGTTGGACAGCTGCAGTACCAGCGTGTCCGGCCCTTCTTCACGCGGCACAATGGCATAGAGCGAGGCAAAATGGTCCGCCAGAACATCTACGGCCGAGGCAATCATCGCCTGTTTCGACTCGGCGTTGACGTTAAAGCCGTAGTTCCCCATTCCATGATACAGCTGCCAGTCCGAGCGCCACTCGCCGCTGGACGTCTCGCTGTAGCGGCCCACGAGCACCGCGTCGGAATCATAGCGCGCTGACGCTGACCGGATGGCCTCCCGATCCAGATCCCACAGCTGACGGGCGGACAGTGCCAGCCGATCCTGCAGATCGTCGAGGGGCGAAATCAACGGCAACCCGCGCAAGACGGCCTGCTCCTTCAGCCAGTCCCGCTCCTGCGAGCCGGTCACGCGCTGAACGCCGTCATCGTCCCGGGCTACCAGCCAGTAGAGCACGGCGGGACGGTTGGCTGGCCAGAGGGACAGCTCGGCGGAGCGCAACAGCTGCTCAATTTCCACCGGTGAGAACTTCAGCACCAGCCGGGTGGCCGGGCGCTCCTCTCCGTCGACCTCGATAGTGTCATCGGTCGAGGCATAGTTGAATTGGTAGACAAAGTCCTGCGCTCGTCGGCTGGCCTCGCGCACCGCCGACTGCTCCATGGCCCCGGTATCACCCGAGACTCGCACGACCAGCGCTGCAAACGCCTCGCGCGCCGCACGCTCGCGATCGGCCGCCGACTGCGTCGCCACCAGCACTTCGGCGGTGTAGAGGTCCACCACCTGCTCGGCACGAAGCGGCGCCGCGGCAAGCAGCAGTGCTGCGAAGGTCAGACAGAGCCGCCAGGCCGTCGTTATTGTCAGTAATCGCCTCAAAGTATGCCTCGGTTCCATGTTGGTTGAATGGTTCGCTTGAACAGGTTTCTCGAATCGGCTGGAGGGCCAAGCTCCGCATTGTAGCAGGCCACAAAAATGGGGAAAGGTTCATTAGTGGTCCATGCGGCCAATTCTGTCACTCTCAGAGAGCCTGTGCTGGTGCGAATCAAGGCGCGTTCGCAGGCAAGGGTGGTTCCCTTGTCAAGAGACGCAACGCCGAGTCGCGCCAGCACAGGCTCTCCCGAAGGGCCGCCACACAAGCACCCTGGGCGGTGTTGCCTACATGGATGTAGGTAAGGGGCGAGAGCAGGAGGCGGTAAGCTTTGCGCTCGCTTGAATTGACGACGGCCAGTCCTGCACTCGCGCGCCTTGCCCAACGCGCTTGTGTGACGGCTGAGAGTGACAGAATTGGCCGCATGGACCACTCGCTCGCATTTCGGGCATAAACTGATAGAATACGCGGCCATTAAATGACATTCCCCGTCCAGACAGGCAGTTCGCTGCCGTCGTTCCGAGAGCGAAAGCCAATTCATGAGTGAACAAAACGCGAATCCGTCACTGAGTTACAAAGATGCCGGTGTCGACATCGATGCCGGGGAAGCCCTGGTTGAGCGCATCAAGGGTGTCGCCAAGCGCACCAGCCGACCGGAGGTCATGGGCGGCCTGGGTGGCTTTGGCGCTCTGTGCGAGCTGCCCAGCGGCTATCGCCAGCCGGTGCTGGTCTCGGGGACAGACGGCGTTGGCACCAAGCTTCGCCTGGCCATGAACCTCAAACGCCACGATACCATCGGTATTGATCTGGTCGCCATGTGCGTCAACGATCTGGTGGTGGCCGGCGCCGAGCCCCTGTTTTTCCTGGACTATTACGCCACAGGCAAGCTCAACGTCGATATCGCCGCCGATGTGGTCACCGGGATTGGCGCCGGCTGTGAGCAGGCCGGCTGTGCTCTGGTCGGGGGCGAAACCGCCGAGATGCCCGGCATGTATGACGGCGACGACTACGACCTGGCCGGCTTCTGCGTCGGCGTGGTGGAAAAGTCCGAGATCATCGACGGCACCAAAGTGGCCGCCGGCGACAGCCTCATCGCCCTGGCCTCCAGCGGCCCCCATTCCAACGGCTACTCACTGATCCGCAAAATCATTGAGGTCAGCGACGCCGACCTGACCCGGGACTGCGACGGGCAACCGCTGGGCGAGGCGTTGATGACACCGACCCGCATCTACGTCAAACCGCTGCTGCAACTGATCAAAGATTTCGATGTTCACGCCCTCTCGCACATTACCGGCGGCGGGCTGACGGAGAACATCCCCCGGGTGCTGCCCGATCACTGCAAAGCGGTGATCGACACCGGTAGCTGGGATCTGCCGCCCGTGTTTCAGTGGCTGCAGCAGGCCGGTGGCGTTGCCCCGCGCGAGATGTTCCGCACCTTCAACTGCGGCGTTGGCATGGTCATCGCCTTGCCCAGGGCCCAGGAAACCGCCGCTCTGGAACAGCTGAACGCCGCCGGCGAGCGGGCGTTTGCCATTGGCACCATCGCCGAAGCGTCGGGTGATGAGCCCCGGGTTGAGCTGACAGGAGTCCGTGCTTGAGTGTCCAGTCCCGCACCCGAGTCGTCGTTCTGATCAGTGGCAGTGGCACCAACCTTCAGGCGCTGATCAATGCCCGGCAGGCCGGGCAGCTCCCCATTGATCTGGTGGCTGTGATCAGCAACCGCCCGGGGGTTGCCGGCCTGCAGAGAGCCGAAGCGGCCGGCATCCCCGCCCTGACGCTCGACCACAAAGATTTTGAATCGCGCGAGGCCTTTGATCGGGCTCTGCAGGAGCTGATTGACCGCCACCATCCGGATCTGGTGGTTCTGGCGGGCTTTATGAGGATTTTAACGCCCGAATTCACACGGCACTACGAGGGCCGGATGCTGAACATCCACCCCTCTCTGCTGCCCAGATACCAGGGGTTACACACCCACGAGCGGGTCCTGGAGGCGGGGGACAAAGAACACGGCGTCACGGTGCATTTTGTCACCGATGAACTCGATGGCGGGCCACCGGTGGTCCAGGCCCGGGTTCCGGTTCACGCCGATGACACGGCCGAGGCGCTTGCCAGACGGGTTCAGGCGCAGGAACACACCCTCTACCCCTTGGCCGTTGAATGGTTCGCCAAGGGGCGATTGCGGATGGAATCGGGAAAAGCGGTACTGGATAACGAACCTTTAGGGCCCAGTGGGCGTCCAATGGAAACCAGTAGGCGTTGAATCCATACGGCGAGGAGCCATATATGCCCCAGAACACTCGATCGATGCACGTCATTCTCATGCTCGCCCTGTCGCTGCTCATGGCAGTGGGAGCCAGGGCCGACATGCCCCGGAGCTTCGAAAACGAGTACTCAACCCGTATTTTCGGCATCAAGGTCACCGTGACCCACACCCTGTCCGATCTGGACGAGGGCGGACAACAGCTGCGCTTTGAAGCTGACTCCTGGATTGGTAACATAGTAGAGATAACCCGGTTCGACTGGACTGAAGACGGAACCGTGGTTCAGCCCAACAAGTACTTTTACAAGCGCCGGGGGCTGGGTAAAGACCGCGACGCCGAGCTGACCTTCGACTGGGACAAGGAACGTGTGACCAACGACGTCCAGGGTGTGAGCTGGAACATGGACATCAGCGAGAACGTTCAGGACAAAACCAGCTACCAGGTGCAGCTGCAGCGGGACCTGATCGCCGGCCGGGACAACCTGGTCTACGAAATCGCCGATGGCGGCGAACTCAAGCGGTACCGGTTCGAGATAGTGGGCGAAGAGACCCTGGACACACCGCTGGGAAAAGTCGATACCGTCAAGGTCATGCGCAGCCGGGATGATGATGACCGCGTCACCTACGCCTGGCTGGCCAAAGACTGGGACTTTCTGCTGATTCGCCTTCAGCAGAAAGAGGATGGCGACTCGCATTCCATCACCATCAACAAAGCACGTATCAACGGCAAGAGAATAGAACGTTTCTAGCATGCGGCTGGGAACAACGAGCACCACACTGTTCGACCCTTTTCATTCACCCGCAACCAATAGGTTATTTTATGAGCATCTCCAACAACAGCGTAGTCAGCTTTCACTACACACTGACCGACGGAGAAGGCAAGCAGCTGGACCAGTCCAATGAGGAAAAAGGCCCGCTGACCTACCTGCACGGCGCTGGCAACATCATTCCCGGCCTGGAAAAGCAGCTGGAAGGCAAGAGCGTCGGTGACAAGCTGACCGCCCAGGTTCCCGCCGCCGAAGCTTACGGCGAGCGCAGCGACAACCTGATCCAGGAGCTGCCCGCCAACATGTTCACCGGCGTTGAGAAAGTTGAGCCGGGCATGGAGTTTCAGGCCCAGACCGAACAGGGCACCCAGATCGTGCGTGTGGCGTCCGTCGAGGGCGACACTGTCACCATCGATGCCAACCACCCGCTGGCCGGCGTCGACCTGAGCTTTGATGTGGAAGTCACCGACGTGCGTGACGCGACCGACGAAGAAAAAGAGCACGGTCACGTTCACGGCCCGGAAGGCCACGAGCACTAAGAAAAACAGCGGTGGTGCCTTCGGGCGCCGCTACTGCAAAAAAAACGGCCTTTGAGAGCAATCTCAAAGGCCGTTTTTGTTTCCGGTGCTCGGTAACCTCCGAGCCAGATCAGACCACTTTGATATGCCAGGGCTCGAAGCGCACCCCATAATGGTTGTCCTTGGTATAGCGGATCTGCACATACCCAAGATCCTGCATGCGCTTGAACTCATCGGTCTCGGCAAACCGGTCGGTAAAGTTGGAGTAACCCCAGCCGACCCGACCGACATCGAAATCACCGATGCCGTGATAACTGTGCCCGGGTGGTGCCAGAGAGCGGGAGGCCTTGGAGAGGTTGTAACCGGACTCCAGACACTTGGCCACGAACAGGTGCATCTGTTTGACGTTGCCACGAATACCCGAGGTCAGGATGACACTATCGCCAATATCCTTGCGCAACTTCTCATAGTAAGCCGTGGACTCACCCTTGAGCAGGTAATGCCCCGAATACGGAATCTTTACCGCCTCCTTGGCGGGAATGGCCGCCGTCAACTCCTTGGTCACCTTTTCTCCGTAAAAACCGTATTTTTCCGCTTCGGTAAAAAACAGCTTTTCAATCAGTGCCCGCTCGGCACTATCGAAATCGCCCACCTCGGAGTAACGCTTTCCGTACCTGAACAGCTCGTCAAAGCCGAGTAGGTTGTAGTTGCCATGCCCCACCAGACGCTCGGCCCGCTGAAAGCGCAGGTACAGAGAGTGCAACACCGGCTGTTCTCTCTCGGAGAGGTAGATATCATCCACAAAGTCGCCATTGAAGTTACGCACTTTCTCCAGCACCCGGCTCCGATGGCTATCCCCCGGGAGCGCCACCAGATCGTCACTGTGCGCCCGGTCAGGGGAGAACGTGAGCGTCGGTGCGGGGCTCTTGGGGGCCAGATCTCTGCCCACCTGAGCCAGATCCTCGGGCTGCGGCATTTCCGTGGCCTCGGCAACGGTGGCTCGTACCACGCTTTCAGAGTCGCTGAACGACTCCACCGGCGGCGGATCGATATCGCCGGCTACGGTGAGTGACTCCTCACCTGTCGAGGCATTCCGGGCAGCCGCACGCTCAGATGAATTCTCGGCCATCTGCCAAAGGTAGGCATTTCCCGCGGTAAATCCGGCACCTGCCGCAAAACCGACCAATAAGTCTCTGCGCTTCACCTTTCCTCTCTCGAATATGTTCCAACGTGGGTCGCGCAACCAGCGCGCGACACCTAAAACGTTCACTGGTCAGAAAATCGCCAACAGACCCCAGAGGCACGCACAATGCGGCCTGCAGCCCATCCACTATAGCGCATAAACGTCCACCTTTCAGTGTTTGCTTATATCAATTGGTCTGGTTATCGCTGCTTTCTATAAAAAACCGCTTTTTCAGGGTGTCGACAATGTCAAGGTTACGGCTCACAGAAGTAAAACTTTAATGTCGAGGCCCCGCCAGAATCAGGTAAACGGCCCGACGACGGGATAGATGGTTTTTTCATAATAGTGAGTTTTTAAAAACCCGGAGCGCATGAAAAGCCGTGCGCAGACACTTTTTTATCGTGACTGGAAATAAGTGGAACACTCCGGTATAGCAAATAAGTATCAGTCTCTTCGGGGCCAAAATCACCGCTTCAAAGCCACCACCCTCTCGCTGCTATACTCAATGCAAACCGTCAAGCAGTCAGTTGGAAGTGCGGTGTCTGTGATGCACCGCCTCCTCACAACCACCCGAGTGTACGGGCAACAATAATTTCCTGACCAAAGAAGGTGCTAGAGATGAAACGTCATTTTTACCTCAGCGACGATCTGGACGACCTGGAACGGCTTGAAAACGACCTGGAGAGCCGGGATATCGAACGCCCGCAGATTCACATCCTGAGTAACAACGATGCGGGACTGGAAGAGCACCACCTGCATCAGGTCGAGTCCCTGTTTAAAAAGGACGTGGTGCACTCGGCCAAAATCGGCTTCCTGGTGGGGGTCGTGGCCGCCGCCATCCCGCTGGCGGCCGCCTACTTTATCGGTCTGAGCCAGAGCTATCTCTGGATTCCGGTCATCTTCCTTTCCATCATTCTCCTGGGCTTCTGTACCTGGGAGGGTGGTTTGATTGGCATCCAGCGGCCCAATCACCAATATCAGAAGTTCGAGGCCGCCGTTCGCGACGGAAAACACCTGCTGATCATCGACGTCAACCCGGAGCAGGAAGAGCAACTCAAGAAGATTATCGGGGAACACCCCAACGTTCAGGATGCCGGGCTCGGACAGCCAGTGTCTGGCTGGGTTGTCGGGGCGCAGAAGCAGTGGGACAAATTCATTCACTGGGCTCCCTGAAGCATTGATACCCGAGGGGCGCCTGTTTCACCACACGGGCGCCTCTGCCCTGCCTCCATCCACCCGAAGGCAGATCTATTGACCCCAACGATAACAAATAGGATGTGGAGCAAGACGTTATGATTCTGGTCATCGTCCTGGTTTTGCTGGTATTGGGCACTCTGTTATTTCATTTTCTCAGCCCCTGGTGGTTCACCCCCATTGCCTCGAACTGGGGCAGTATCGACATCACCATCCAGATCACCTTCTGGGTGACCGGTTTCGTGTTTATCGCGGTCAACCTGTTCATGGCCTACGCCATCTACCGCCACCGCTTCCGCGAGGGCCACAAGGCCCACTATGAGCCCGAAAACAAAAAGCTGGAAGTCTGGCTCACGGGTCTCACCGCCCTGGGGGTCGCTGCCATGCTGGCACCGGGGCTGTTTGTCTGGGCCGACTTTGTCGACACGCCCGAGGACGCTTCCCAGGTCGAGATCGTCGGCCAGCAATGGCACTGGACCTACCGCTTTCCGGGCGAGGATGGCGCGCTGGGCCAGACCCACCCACGCTTTATCAGCGAGGACAACCCGTTTGGCATAGACCCCAACGACGATGCCGGCCAGGACGACATTCTGATTTTCAACAACGAGCTACACCTGCCCGAGGGCAAACCGGTGAAAGCGCTCCTGCGCTCCAAGGATGTACTGCACAACTTCGGGGTACCGCAGTTCCGCGCCAAGATGGACATGCTGCCCGGGATGGTCAGCTACTTCTGGTTTGAACCGACCCGCCAGGGCCGGTTCGACGTGGTCTGCATGGAGCTCTGCGGCATGGCCCACCACGCCATGCGCGGTCAGGTCGTAGTTGAGACGCAGGAGGATTTCGACCAGTGGCTAAGCAGCCACCCCACCTTTGCCGCCACGCAAAGCGACTCCAGGGCCGACCCGGAACGGGGCGCTTCGCTCTACGGCGTCTGCGCCAGCTGCCACGGCCAGGAGGGGGAAGGCAACCGCAACATGAACGCACCCAAGCTCAGCGGCCTGCCACCCTGGTATCTCGAACGCCAGCTGCAGTTTTACAAAGACGGCGTACGTGGCTCCCATGAACAGGACACCTACGGCCAGCAGATGGCCGGCATGATGAATACGCTGAGCAACCGGCAGGCCATCCTCGATGTATCGGCTTACATTGCCGAGCTGCCCGACTCGTCCGCCGAGGCAACCCTGGAGGGCGACCCACAGCGGGGCAAGCGGTTGTTCAACAACTGCAGCTCCTGTCACGGCGACAACGCCGAGGGCAACTACGCCACCAACGCTCCCCCGCTGGCCGGCCAACACGACTGGTACCTCAAGCGCCAGCTGGAAAACTACAAGCAGGGAATCCGGGGCAGCCACAAAGGGGATTACTACGGCACCCAGATGATCCTGATGGCCCGCACGCTGCACAACGAGCAGGCCATAGACGATGTTCTGACCTATATCAACAGCCTATAACAAACGCGCCACGAGGACTCAGGTATGAAATATACGGCCATTGCGGATCAACCGGTCGAAATGCATGAGCCATCCAGCTTTATCGGCAAATATGTCTGGAGCCAGGATCACAAGGTCATTGCCATTCAGTACTCGCTCACTGCCGTCTTCGTGGGGCTGGTGGCCCTGGTGCTGTCCGGCCTGATGCGCCTCCAGCTGGGCTTCCCCGACACCTTCGATTTCATCAATCCCAACTCCTACCTGCAGTTTGTCACCATGCACGGCATGATCATGGTGGTGTACCTGCTGACCGCCCTGTTGCTGGGCGGTTTTGGTAACTATCTGATTCCGTTGATGATCGGCGCGCGCGACATGGCCTTTCCCTACCTGAACATGCTCAGCTACTGGACCTATCTGCTGGCGGTAATCGTGCTGTTGGCGAGTTTCTTTGTTCCGGGCGGCCCGACCGGGGGCGGCTGGACCCTCTACCCGCCACAGACGATACTCAGAGGCACACCCGGCTACGACTGGGGGATCATCTTCATGCTCGTCTCCCTGGCGATTTTTATCGTGGCCTTCACCATGGGCGGGCTGAACTACGTCACCACCATCCTCCAGGCGCGCGCCCCCGGCATGACCCTGATGCGGATGCCGCTGACCATCTGGGGTATTTTTATCGCCACCATCATGGGTCTGCTCGCGTTTCCGGCGCTTCTGGTCAGCGCCATCATGATGTTGATGGACAAGATAGTGGGCACCAGCTTTTTCATGCCGGCGCTGGTCTCTCTGGGTGAAACCCTGGACTACAGCGGCGGCAGCCCTCTGCTGTTTCAGCACCTGTTCTGGTTTTTCGGTCACCCGGAGGTGTACATCGTGGCTCTGCCGGCGTTTGGTATGGTCTCCGATGTGCTCGCCACTCACGCCCGCAAGAACATTTTCGGTTACCGCATGATGGTCTGGGCCATCGTGATCATCGGCGCGCTCAGCTTTGTGGTCTGGGCTCACCACATGTACGTCAGTGGCATGAACCCCACCTTCGGTTTCTTCTTCGCCACCACTACCCTGATCATCGCGGTGCCCACCGCCATCAAGGTCTACAACTGGGTGCTGACGTTATGGCGGGGCAACATTCATTTGACCGTGCCCATGTTGTTCGCCATCGGGTTTATTTTCACCTTTATTCACGGCGGCCTGAGCGGCTTGTTTCTGGGCAATGTGGTCATTGACGTTCCCCTGTCAGACACCTACTTCGTTGTGGCTCACTTTCATCTGGTGATGGGTGTCTCTCCCATCATGGTGCTGTTCGCCGCCATCTATCACTGGTACCCGCTGATCACCGGACGCATGTTTCACAACGGCCTGGCCAAGCTGCACTTCTGGGTCACATTCCTGGGCACCTATTCGGTTTTCCTGCCCATGCACTACCTCGGTTTCCTGGGGCTGCCCCGGCGTTACTTCGCCATGGGCGAGACCAGCTTCGTCCCGGATTCGGTGGCCTCAGTGAATGCCAGCATCACGGTCGCGGCATTGATTGTCGCCCTGGCCCAGTTGGTGTTTCTCGCGAACCTGTTCTGGAGCCTGCGCCACGGTCCCAAAGCCGGGCATAACCCCTGGGGCGCCACCTCGCTGGAATGGCAGACGCCGGATGTGCCCCCACATCACGGCAACTGGGGCCCGGAAGTCCCCAAGGTCTATCGTTGGGCCTATTCCTATAGCGTGCCGGAAGTGAAGGCGGATTTCATTCCCCAGAACCTGCCCCCGGAAGAGGTGATCGCCAATGAACCGGCGGACGAACAGAGGGAGCGCGAATCATGAAACTCTGGCGTGCCCTGACCGAAAAATCCTGGCTCGACCAGAGCCTGCCCACCGTCGAAGTCGGAACCCTGGCTGAGCGGGACTTCACCAGCAAGCGAATCGCCCTGTGCGTGTTCCTGGTGATCGTGACTGTGGTGTTCTCCCTGTTTGTGGTCACCTTTCTCACCCACTCCCTCTACCCGGGATTTCAGGCTCTGGCCGGTGAGCCTTGGCGCCCGCTCGGGGACACCTCCCAGCTGTGGGTCAACACCGGGTTATTGGTGCTGAGCAGTGCGCTGATGCAGCTGTCAGTGAACAGTGCACGCGCGGGAAAGCCCGGGTACTGCCTGGCCAGTCTGCTGTCAGCCGCGCTCTTCACCCTGCTGTTTCTGCTCGCGCAGCTGTGGCTCTGGCAGCAATTGAGCGGCATGGGTTACGGCGTGCGCAGCAACCCCTCCAGCAGTTACTTTTTTCTGTTTACCGGGGTGCACGGTATTCACCTGTTGGGCGGGCTGCTGGTACTGGCCCGCCCGTTGAGCCATATCTGGCACGCCAGCAAAGCCGAAGTAATCAGCAAAAGCCTGCGCCTGTGCGCCGTCTACTGGCACTATCTGCTGGCGGTCTGGCTCATATTGTTTTTCCTACTCACCCGTTCCCCGGAAACCTATCGGTTCCTGGCCGTACTCTGTGGACTGGAGGCCTGATCTGCCATGAATTCAACTGACGCCAAGACTGAGGTCGACGCCGGGCGCTTGTCCGGCATGGTGACGGACTGGTCCGCCGACAAACAGGCGTTCGATATGCACTGGGGCAAGCTGATGATGTGGGTATTCCTGCTGGGGGATACCTTTATTTTCAGTCTGTTTCTGGTGGGTTACATGTCGGTGCGCATGTCGGCCGCCGAGCCCTGGCCGCCCACGAGCGAAATTTTCGCCATGGAGCTGTTCGGTATTCACTTCCCGCTGCTGCTGATCGCAATCATGACCTTCATCCTGATCACCAGCAGCGGCACCATGGCACTGGCGGTCAACTACGGCTATCGCAAGGATCGCAAGAAAACCTTCCTACTGATTCTGGCAACGGCACTTCTGGGCACCAGCTTCGTCGGCCTGCAGGCCTTTGAGTGGACCAAATTGATCGTGGACGAGGGTATCCGCCCCTGGGGCAACCCCTTCGGTGCCGAGCAGTTCGGGGCGGTCTTTTTCATGGTGACCGGCTTTCACGGCATGCATGTCACCGGCGGAGTGATCTACCTGTTTATCGTCGCCAACAAGGTGCGCCGCGGCGGCTATGACCGGGACGGCTATGAAAGCGTGGAAATTGCCGGCCTTTACTGGCACTTTGTGGACCTGGTCTGGGTCTTCATTTTTGCATTTTTCTACCTGTGGTGAGGCTCACTTATGAACGAGGCAACGGAGCAACAACACCCCATCGGGATTTTCCTTAAAGTCTGGCTGTTACTGTTTGTTTTGAGTATCTTTTCCTACATGGTGGATTATTTCCAGCTGCAGGGCTATTGGCGCTGGTCCCTGATCCTGATATTCATGGTACTCAAAGCCGCGCTGATCATGAGCGTGTTCATGCACTTCATGTGGGAGCGCTTCGCCCTGCAGTTTATTCTGCTGACACCGCTGTTCGCGATCGCGATCTTCGTGGTGATGATGGCGTGGGAATCCGACTATATTCACTGGACCCGGCTGGCCTTCCTCAGTTTTGATAGCGGCGGCTAGCATGCGGATCTGGCTGCTGTGCGCTTCGGTACTGGTTCTTCTGTTATCAGGCACCGCCGGGTATCTCATCATTGACCAGTACGCTCCCCCGCCCCAGCTGCAGGGCGCCTACCTGCAGCCCGCCCGCAAAGTGGAATCTTTTCAGTTGGTCGACCATCACCAGAAGGCCTTCACCCGCGATCATCTCAAAGGGCAATGGCACCTTGTGACCTACGGCTACACCCACTGCCCCGACATCTGTCCCATGACCCTGGCCCGCCTGGCCGGGCTGGTTGAGCGCCTTGAGCGGGAGCAGGTCTACCCGGATCTGCAGGTGTTGTTCTACAGTGTTGATGGTGAGCGGGACACGCCCGAGGTACTGGCGCAGTACACACCGCACTTCAACGAGGATTTCATCGGGTTGACCCGGTCCGGGAGCGGTCGCCGCGGCCACCGGGCGTTTGAACAGAGTCTGGGGATACTGGCCGATGTGCAGTCAGAGGAGGGCTGGGTCAACCACGGGGTCATGCTGATGCTACTCAATCCCGAAGCGCAGCTGCAGGCCATCTTCAAGCCGGAACGCAACAAGCACGGCCTGCATCATTTTACCGAAGAGCAGCTGTTCCGGGATTACCGGGCCGTCAGAGACTACTATTCGCAGAGGCATTGAGGGCCCCCTCCAAGCCCTTGATGGCCCGAAGGTCGGCCATCAGGTCTTGGGCAGGGTCACGCCGCGCTGGCCCTGATACTTGCCGCCCCGGTCCATGTAGGAGGTTTCACACACTTCGTCAGACTCGAAAAACAGCATCTGGGCCACCCCTTCATTGGCATAGATCTTGGCCGGAAGAGGCGTAGTGTTGGAGAATTCGAGGGTGACATGGCCTTCCCACTCGGGCTCCAGGGGTGTGACATTGACGATGATGCCACACCGCGCATAGGTGGACTTGCCCAGACAGACCGTCAACACTGAGCGGGGAATGCGAAAATACTCCACCGTGCGGGCCAGGGCGAAGGAGTTGGGGGGAATAGTGCAGACGTCACCTTTGACATCGACAAAGCTGTTTTCATCAAAGTTTTTCGGGTCCACCACCGTGGAGTAGACGTTGGTGAAGATCTTGAACTCGTCGGCACAGCGCACATCGTAGCCATAGCTGGAGGTCCCATAGGAAATCAGCCGCTCTCCCGAGGCGCTGTAGCGGACCTGTTCCGGCTCAAAGGGCTCAATCATGCCCTGCTCTTTCGCCATCCGGCGCATCCATTTGTCAGACTTGATACTCATGGGTTCTCATATCCGGGCTGTGGTCAAAAAGGGACCGCATCATAGCGGTTTTTGGGGCCGAATCCCACCTTTGTCCAGCCTCCGGACACCGATTCACGCTCCCACCCCGAAGACAGGGCCCAAGCGGTCAGAAGCCGGGTCCCACTTTGTGCTGAGGCACTTCCCTCTTTTCTAAACGCGCCAAAGTGGGACGACGCACAGCCCGCCCAGACGTAGTTTGATCCTGCGGTTTTCGAGCAGGGCCGCACGATCACCGCGATACCATTTTTATAAATAACAAAAGGTACAACGGCATGAACTATAACTCTAACGTCTCTCTCCCCGGCGCACAGCGTCGTGACAAGGCTGAAAGACCCACTCGTAAAACAGCCCCGGGCCTCTGGGCTGCGCTGGCCGGCGTCCTGGCGTTCTCCGCCGCCTCCGTACAGGCCCAGCAATGCCAATCCCTGGTATGGAGCGACGAATTCAGCGGTTCCGAACTGGACACCAGCGCCTGGGACATCCAGGAGGGTGACGGCTGCCAATACGGCATCTGTGGCTGGGGCAACGACGAACTGCAGTCCTATAGCGCCAACAACCTCGAAGTATCCAACGGTACACTGAAAATCACCGCTCGCAAGGAGCGGGTCAAGGCGCTGAACTATACCTCCGGGCGCATTCGCACCGCGAATATGCCGGCCAGTGGCCAGTGGACCAACGGTCGCTTTGAAGCGCGCCTCAAGCTGCCGGAAGGCCAGGGCCTTTGGCCGGCATTCTGGATGCTGCCCACCGACCCAGACGTCGGCTGGCCGATGAGCGGTGAAATCGACATCCTGGAGTCCACCGGTCAGGCCTCCATGCTCGCCCACGGCACCATTCACTATGGCGAAGCCTGGCCCGACAACTCCTTCTCCGGCGCCCACATCCTGAGCCAGCCCCAGAAGTGGTCCGACAATTTCCACACCTACGCCATTGAGTGGACTCCTTATGAAATGCGCTGGTATGTCGACGACATTCTCTATTCCACCATCACATCCTCAGACCTGGAAGACAGCGCTTGGTGGACCTTCGAGAACTACCAATATCATTTCCTCCTGAACGTCGCCGTTGGCGGCACCTGGGGCGGCACACCCGATGACAGCATCTTCCCGGTCAGCATGGAAGTGGACTACGTCCGCGTCTACGACCTGGGTCAGCCGGCCATCGACGGCCCTCATATCGTCGCCCCCAATGAACTGGCGACCTACGATCTGGTGGGTGAAATTGGCAGTGATAGCAGCTACACTTGGAGTGCCCCAACGGGTGCTACCCTGACCGGTCAGGGCACCGCCTCCGCCCAGGTTGACTACACGGGCGCCACCTCCGGCGACCTCTCGGTCACTGTATCCAACAGCTGCGGCACTAAAACCCTCAACATCCCCGTGTTCATTGAGCCGGATCACGGCGTTGAGACCGTACTGGACGATTTCGACGGCAACAGCGCACTGACCTACACCAGCTATACCGGCACCTTCGACACCACCGGCGGCGTTCTGACTTACACCCGCGATGGCGCCAGCCAGTGGGATGTGATTGCCACCACCACCAGCGCCCTGCCGGATGTTGCGCCCTTCCTGACTGGCGATAAAGCCTTCGTCATGGACATCAACAACACCGACCCGAACCTGGTGGGCAAACAGATCCTGGTTCAGCTGGAAAATACGGCGACTGCCACCCCGGACAACTACCCGACCGGACGGCACAGCAAGTATGAAGCCTTCATCGAACACGCCAATGGCGTGCAGACCCTGCGCTTCCGCCTGTCCGACCGTATTGATGGGGAAACCGCCAATACCGATGTCGACTCGATCATCTTCCTGATTGATCCTGACGCCTTCACTTCGGACACCTACGTGATCGACAATATTGCGATCCTGGGCGCCGGTGACTCTACCGGTGGTGACGGTGGCGGCGATGAACTGGCCAGCTCCGTTGTGGTCAGCAATGTCAGCACCGGAACCGAAAGTGCGGGCAAGGGCCAGAAATACGGCACAGCCTCAGTGACCCTTGCGGACGACCTGGGCAACCCGGTCAGCGGTGCCACCGTGACCGGCGCCTTTTCCGGCACCTGGAGTGAGACCCAGTCGGCGACCACGGACGCCAATGGGGTGGCCAGCTTCACGACCAGCACCAGCAGCAATGGCGGGGTAACGGTCAACTTCTGTGTCAGCGATGTCACCGACACCAGCCTGACCTTCGACAGTGCCAACAGCACCGGCATCTGTCAGTAAACACCCTTCAACCTGTCCCACTTGCCTGTCCGGCGAATCTCCTCGCCGGACAGGCGTTCTCCCCACCACCCATCGACTCCTGCACAGACCAAGCTCCGGACGAATGCCGCGTGAAACCTGTAGGCGTTCCAAAAGAACTCCATCACGAAACCCACCGGCCATTTGGGGTACACTGGAGAAACTCCGCTAATCGAATCGTCCAGACAAGGTGGAAACTGCGGTATGGTGAATCGACACCCAGTGCATTGGACTGGAAGAGAGCGTTTGACACCCCGGGTATTACTGGGATTGTGGCTGCTGCTCATTGGCGTGCCGCTTTCCGCCACGCCTTTGCCGACACTGGAAATAAACAATGCCAGCGCTCAGCCGCTGGGACAACATGTGGTTTATCACGTCAACAAAGATCGCGACCTTGACGTTGATGCACTTCTGAGCGCGCCTGAAGCGATTGACTGGCGATCCGGTCGAGGAGAGACCCCCAACCTGGGGCTCATGTCCGACCCTGTCTGGTTCGCCCTGCAACTGCGCAGCCCCGAGAGCACCGAGCGCTTGCTGGCCATCGCCTACCCGCCGCTGGATCAAGTGGATATCTACCTGGCCCGGGAGGGAGAGATCGTCCAGAAGCTGAGAACAGGCGACCAACTGCCGTTTCACAGCCGCCCCATCCATCATCGGGACTTTGTCCTGCCACTGGCACTTGAGGCCGGCGCTGAGTATCAACTGTTCATCCGGGTGCATACCCAGGGAGCGCTGCATCTGCCCATCACCCTGTGGCAGCCGGAGCCATTCTACGAGCAGACCCAGCATGGGGTCGCCCTGCAACTGATCTTCATCGGCATCATGAGCGCCCTGGCGCTTTACAACCTGCTGCTGTGCCTCGTTGTGCGGGACCGTGCCTACCTCTGGTATGTCGTGTATCTGGTCTCTTTTCTGCTGGCACAGGTCACCCTGAGAGGGCTGGGCTTTCAGTACCTCTGGCCGGACTTACCGGCGCTGAACAACTTCAACCTCCCGCTACTGCTGGCCATCAGCCTCGCGTCGGTGGGCTTTTTCACCCACAGCTTTCTGGATGCGAAGCAATACAGCCGGGTCTGGTCGTCGATCATTCTTTCCGTGGGCTGGACCGGGGTGGCGCTGACGGGCCTGAGCCTGATCCTGCCCTACAATGTTCTCATTGCCCTGCTGGTCGTCGCCGTGACCCTGGGCGCTGCGCTGTCATTCATGACGGGCTGCTATCTCTGGTGGAAGGGGCAGCCGCTGGCTCGCCTGTACGTCATTGCCTGGAGTGTATTCCTGCTCGGCAATGTGCTCTACAACCTGGAAAAGGCCGGCATTCTCTCTTATTCGGCGTTTTCCGAGCATATCGTTCAGGTCGGCACCGTCATCCAGGTGTTGCTATTGTCTCTGGCCCTGGCCCAGCGTATCAACCTGGAGCGCCAACAGCGCCAGCAAGCTCAGGAGCACGCCCTGGCGGTCCAGCGCGAGGCGAATGAGAGGCTGGAGCAGAGGGTCGAAGAGCGAACGGAAGAGCTGCGAAAAGCCTATGACAAGCTGAAGGAAGTCAGTCAGCTGGACGGTCTGACCCAGCTCAAAAACCGGCAGTTTTTCGACCAGACTCTGGAAATGGAATGGCGCCGTAACACCCGGGAGCGCCGCGACATCAGTCTGTTGATGCTCGATGTGGACCACTTCAAACACACCAATGACACTCTGGGCCACCTCTGTGGTGACGCCTGCCTGCGCCACCTGGCCGAAATCTGCCGCAGCCGTGTCCATCGCGCCCAGGATATTGTCGCCCGCTATGGCGGTGAGGAGTTCGTGGTCCTGCTGCCCTGCACCGAATTGGTCGGCGCCATGGTTGTGGCCGAGAATATCCGCAAGGACATTGAACAGGGCGACTTTCACTGGCAGGGGCAACGGATCCCCCTGACGGTGTCAATTGGCGTGGCCAGCTGTATTCCGACACAGGCGCACGATATCGACTGGCTGATCCGCCACGCCGACGAGGCCCTCTACGCCGCCAAGCGTGAGGGCCGCAACCGCACCATGATCTACCGAGCGGCCGAAAATACAGAGCAGGAGAATACTATCGTTCCCGTTGAGGCGTTTTAACGATCACCCGCTCCGGCCGCTAATCGTCCACCACCGAGATCTCGGGTCCCCCGGCGGCTTTGTCCTGCCACAGGCTGGCCCCCAGCGCCCGGGCGATGGCGCGATAACGCTGACTGATCGCCGATTCCGGGTCATCGGCCACGGTGGGGGTACCGCCATCGGTGGTTTCGCGGATGGACAGATCCAGCGGCAGAGAGCCAAGCAGTCGCGTGTCATAGTCCCGGGCAATCCGCTCGCCTCCTCCAGAGCCAAAGATGTGTTCTTCGTGGCCGCAGTTGGAGCAGACGTGCACCGCCATATTCTCCACCACGCCCAGCACCGGCACCTTGACCTTGCGGAACATTTCAATGCCTTTCTGGGCGTCCAGCAGAGCAATATCCTGGGGCGTGGTGACAATCACCGCCCCGGTGACCGGGACTTTCTGGGACAGGGTCAACTGAATATCGCCGGTACCGGGCGGCATGTCGACAATCAGATAGTCCACCTCGTCCCACTGGGTCTGGCTCAACAGCTGCTGGAGCGCACCGCTGACCATGGGCCCGCGCCAGACCATGGGCGTCTGTTCGGTCACCAGGTAGCCCATGGAGATGGATTGAATGCCGTGAGCTTCGATGGGTTTCATCATCTGTTTGCCATCGACATCGACGACCTCGGGCCGCCGCTGACCCACGCCCAACATTTTGGGCTGGCTGGGACCGTAGATATCCGCATCGAGAATCCCTACCCGGGCGCCCTCGGCCGCCAAGGCCAGCGCCAGGTTCACGGCGGTAGTGGATTTGCCCACACCGCCCTTGCCCGAGGCCACGGCGATAATGTTCTTCACCCCGGGAATCTCACCCCCGGTGTTGGCGCCGCCCCGGGCAGGAATGGACCAGTCGATGTTGACCGCCACCGATTCGACGCCGGCAATGGCCGAGGCCGCCTCATTCACCCGCCGGGCGAGGGTTTCCGCCACCCCTTCGGCCGGGTAGCCCAGGGTGATACTCACCTCGGCTTCGTCGTTCTCAAACTGAATCCCGGGCTCGACTCCGAGCTCGCCCAGAGACAGTCCCGTCGTGGGGTCTTTGACCGCTTTTACGGCATTTTCCAGAGCTGTTTGGGTTTGTTCGGGCATAGCTTTCTGTTTCCCCTGATTTTTAGCGGCTTTCGTGCAATGTGGCACTGAGGCCTGAGCGGCGGATACCGGCTGGAGACTGTCGGAGGCATGGATGCCGACGACAAGCCCCCATGGATGGGTTTACGGCGGGTCTCCAACCGGTATCCGCCGCTCAGGCCGGAGGACCTACGGAGCTATAGATAAAACAAATCACACCCCACATTATTGCATCAGAGACCGAAAAACCAAGTGTTTTACTCAACTTTTTCGGCTAACCCCCTGAAGACAGGGCCAAAATTTGCTATAGTGCGCCTCCTTTTTCACCAGCCAAGCAACCACAGACACCATGAGCCAAGCAGCCCGCAAAATACTTGTTACCAGCGCCCTGCCCTACGCCAACGGCGACTTGCACCTGGGCCACCTGATGGAACAGATCCAGACCGACATCTGGGTCCGCTTCCAGAAGCTGCGCGGGCACCACTGCCTCTACGTCTGTGCCGACGATGCCCACGGCACCGCCATCACCCTCAAGGCCGAACAGCTGGGCCTGAGCCCCGAGCAGCATATCGAGAAGATGCACGCGGCGCACAAGGCCGTCTCGGAAGGCTTCCTGATCGAGCACGACAACTTCCACACCACCCACTCGGCGGAGAACCGTGAGTTGGCGGAACTGATCTATCAGCGCCTGGACGCCAACGGCCACATTGCCCGACGGGAGATCACCCAGGCCTTTGACCCCGAAAAGCAGCTGTTTCTGGCCGACCGCTACATCAAGGGCACCTGCCCCAAGTGCAAGACGCCGGACCAGTACGGCGACAACTGCGAAGCCTGTGGCGCCACCTACGCGCCCATGGACCTGATCGACCCGGTTTCCGCCCTGTCCGGCGCCACGCCCGTGCCGCGCGCCTCCGAGCACTTCTTTTTCAGGTTGCCCGAGTTCGGCGACTTCCTCAAAGACTGGACCCGCGCCGGCCACCTGCAGCCGGAGGTGGCCAACAAGGTCTCCGAATGGCTCGACAGCGAACTGCACGAGTGGGATATCTCGCGCGATGCGCCCTACTTCGGCTTTGAGATTCCGGGGCATCCGGGCAAGTATTTCTATGTCTGGCTGGACGCGCCCATCGGCTACATCGCCAGCCTGAAAAACCTGCTCGACCGCAAGCGCGCAGAAGGTGAAACGACCGGCGAAGACTGGCTGGACTACTGGAAAGCGGACTCCGAGGCCGAGGTCTACCATTTTATCGGCAAGGACATTGTCAATTTCCACGCGCTCTTCTGGCCCGCCATGCTCGATTCCGCCCAGTTGCGCACGCCCACCAAAATCTGCGTGCACGGTTTTGTGACGGTCAATGGCAAGAAAATGTCCAAGTCCCGGGGCACCTTCATCAATGGCCAGACCTATCTGGACCACCTGAACCCGGAGTACCTGCGCTACTACTTCGCCGCCAAACTGACCGGCGCGGTGGACGACCTGGATCTGAATCTGGATGACTTCATCCAGCGCGTGAACAGCGACCTGGTGGGCAAGGTGGTCAATATCGCCAGCCGCACCGCCAAATTCGTCAACAAATCCGGTGGCACTCTGGCCACAGAGGTGGCCGATCCGGCCCTGTGGCAGCGCTTTGTCGACGCGAGCGAGACCATCGCCGGGCACTACGAGACACGCGAGTTCAACAAAGCCATGCGCGAAATCATGGCGCTGGCCGACGCCGCCAACGAATACATCGCCGCCAAAGAGCCCTGGAAATTGGCCAAGCAGGAAGGCACCGAAGCCGAGGTGCTGGCCATCTGCACCCAGGGCCTGAACTGCTTCCGCGCCCTGATCACCTGGCTCAAACCGGTGCTGCCGCAACTGGCCCAAAAGGCGGAAGCCTTTCTGGGAGAGACCCTCGACTGGGAAGGGCCCTTGCGCTTTCGCGGCGGCGAGGCCATCAACAAATTCAAGCCCCTGCTGACGCGGGTGGAGAAAGACCAGGTGGATGCCATGATCGATGCGAGCAAAGAAGAAGCCCCGACTCCGAAAGTCGAGGGACCACTGGCCGATGAGCCCATCGCCGAGGAAATCGAGTTCGGCGACTTTGCCAAGGTGGATCTGCGGGTGGTGAAAATCGTCGGCGCCGAGCAGGTGGAGGGCGCCGACAAGCTGCTGCGCCTGACCCTGGATCTGGGCGGTGAGACCCGCAATGTGTTCGCCGGCATAAAAAGTGCCTATAAGCCCGAAGACCTGGAAGGCAAGCTGACCATCATGGTCGCCAACCTCAAGCCGCGCAAGATGAAGTTCGGGGTCAGCGAGGGCATGGTGCTGGCCGCCGGTCCGGGCGGAAAGGACATTCATATTCTGGAGCCGCACAGTGGCGCCAAACCCGGCCAGCGGGTGATGTGACCACCGGCGGTGGGCATAAGCATAGCGCCGGCGGCGAATATAAGCTTATAGTTAAACGGCCTAACCAGCGCGGGCTTTTAGATTGAAGGGCTCTCGCCGGTTGACGATAATGGGCGCCTGCATTGGGCGCAAACCCGGGGAATCACAGGCATGACCGAATTCGCCATCATTTTGTTGAGCGCCATACTGGTGAACAACTTCGTACTGGTTCAGTTTCTGGGCCTGTGCCCCTTCATGGGCGTCTCCAACAAGCTGGAGACCGCCATCGGCATGGCCGGCGCCACCACCTTTGTACTGACCCTGGCGTCCGTGTGCAGCTACATGATCAACAGCTGGATTCTGCAGCCGCTGAATATCGAATTCATGCAGACCATTTCGTTCATTCTGGTAATTGCCGTGGTGGTGCAGTTCTCCAAAATGTTCATTGAAAAAACCAGCCCGCTACTTTACCGGGTCCTGGGGATTTTTCTGCCCCTGATTACCACCAACTGCGCGGTACTGGGCGTGGCGCTGCAGAATACCACCAAGAATCACGGCTTTTTTGAATCCACCGTGTTCGGCTTCGGCGCCGCTCTGGGTTTCTCCCTGGTGCTGATTCTGTTTTCCGCCATGCGCGAGCGCCTGGCGGTGGCCGATGTACCCACGCCCTTTCGGGGCGCCGCCATCGGCATGATCACCGCCGGCCTCATGTCCCTGGCCTTTATGGGATTTGGCGGCCTGGTCTAGCTGGTCACATTCAACGCCGCAGTGGCCCCCGGGCCGCACCATTAACTGACTGACAACGCATCGCTTTATGCTGGATTTGATTGTACAGAACCCCCTGGCCTCGGCGCTGATCGCGCTCGGTGGCCTGGCCCTGGTCTTCGGCGCCGTACTCGGCTATGCCGCGGTGCGCTTCCGCCTGGAAGAAGACCCGGTGATCCAGCAGATCGACGATATTCTCCCGCAAACCCAGTGTGGCCAGTGCGGCTACCCCGGGTGCCGCCCCTACGCCCAGGCCATTGCCAACGGCGACGCCATCAACAAGTGCCCTCCGGGTGGTCAGAGCACCATCAACGCCCTGGCCGACCTGCTCGATGTGGAGGCACCGACGCTGGATGCCGAACACGGCGAGGAATCCGAAGTGAAAACGGTGGCGTACATCCGTGAGGACGAATGCATCGGCTGCACCAAGTGCATCCAGGCCTGCCCGGTGGACGCCATCATTGGCGCCGCCAAGCAGATGCACACCGTGATCGTGGATGAGTGCACCGGCTGCGACCTCTGCGTCGAGCCCTGCCCGGTGGACTGCATCGACATGATCCCCGTCGAATCCGGACTCAGTGGGTGGAAGTGGGACAAGCCCGCCCCCATCGAGGAGCAGGCCATCAACATCATCGCCTCCGACAAGGGCAGCAAAGGTGAAGCGGCTTAATGGGTAGTTTAATCAAGGTCTGGGACATTCCCGGCGGAGTTCACCCGCCCGAGAACAAAGAGCAGTCACTGAAACAGCCCATCGGGCGTGTGCCTCTTCCTCCGCGGCTGGTCCTGCCTCTCAACCAGCACATCGGCAAGCCCGCCAAGCCGGTGGTCGCCGTGGGCGAGCGGGTGCTTGGTGGCCAACTGATTGCCGATGCCGAGGGGGTGTTCAGCGCGCGCGTGCACGCGCCCAGCTCGGGCACCATCTCCGCCATTGAAGACCGCCTGATTCCGCACCCCTCGGGCCTGAGCGCGCCCTGCATCGAAATCGAACCGGATGGCCAGGACGAGTGGGTCGCGCTTGAGCGCTGCGAAGATTATCTGAGCCTGGACAAAGGCGAGCTGCTGGCCAAAATCCGCGGCGCCGGCATCGCCGGACTGGGGGGGGCAGGCTTCCCGACCTCGGTCAAACTCAGCCCCAGAGCGGACCACAAGATCCACACCCTGATTCTCAACGGGACGGAGTGCGAGCCGTACATTACCGCCGACGACATTCTGATGCAGGAACGGGCGGATGACGTGGTGGCTGGCACCCTGCTGTTGGCCAAGTTGCTCGACTACCCGGAAAAGGTGCTGATCGGGATTGAGGACAACAAGCCCAAAGCGATCGCCGCCATCGAAAAAGCCGCGGCCGGCACTGAAATTCAGGTGGTGTCCTTCCCCACCAAATACCCCTCCGGGGGCGAAAAACAGCTGATCCAGATTCTGACCGGCGAGGAAGTCCCGAGCGGCCAGATTCCCGCCAGCATCGGCGTGGTCTGCCAGAATGTGGCCACCGCGGCGGTGGCCTATCGCGCGGTCCGATTCGGCGAACCATTGGTATCGCGCATCACCACGCTGGTAGGCGAAGCGCTGGAAAACCAGCGCAATGTGGAGGTCCTGCTGGGCACACCGATTGACTACCTGCTGGAGCAACACGGGTTTGAGGCCAAGAAAGCCTCGCGGCTGGTGATGGGCGGCCCCATGATGGGTTTTGCCCTGCCCGAGCCGGCGGTGCCGGTGATCAAGACCACCAACTGCCTCCTGGCCCCCAGCAAAAAAGAGCTGCCGCCTCCCCAGCCAGCTCAGGCCTGCATCCGCTGCGGCCTGTGCGCCGAGGCCTGCCCGGCCAGCCTGTTGCCACAGCAGCTGTTCTGGTATGCCCAGGCGGAAGATTACGAAAAACTCGAAGCCCACAGCCTCTTTGACTGCATTGAGTGCGGGGCCTGCTCCTACGTCTGCCCCAGCCATATTCCGCTGGTGCAATACTACCGGGCCGCCAAGGGCGGTATCCGTCAACAGCAGCACGAGAAGGAAAAGGCCGACCGGGCCCGCCGTCGATTTGAGTTCCGGCAGGAGCGGATCGCCAAGGAAGAAGCGGAAAAAGCCGCCAAGCGCGAAGCGCGCAAAAAGGCGGCCGAAGAGGCCAAGCGCAAGATCGCGGACAAACAGGGCGAGCCCGCCGCCGAGACACCGTCGGCGCGCGCGTCCGATCCGGTGGCCGATGCCGAAGCAAAAGCCCAATTGCGCGCTCGACAGCAATCGCCGGCGGCCCAGCGCGCCAAGCTCGAACGCAGCCTGGCCGCCGCCCAGGACAGCCTGGCCAAAGCGCGCCACCCCCTGGAGCCCAGCGAGCCCGGGGTCGAAGTCAGCGCCGAGCAACTGGAAAAACAAAAAGCGCGCATCAAACAGGCCGAGCTGAAAGTGCAGGAAGCAGAAGCCCGGCTGCACCAGCTCGAGCACGAAAGCCATGCGCCCGAGTCGGAACACAAAGCTGAGCCCGGCTCCGAGTCCAAGACCAACGACCCGGTGTCGGCGGCCATCGCCCGGGCCCAGGCCAAGATGCAGATGAGCCCGGAAGACAAGCTGCGCTCGGCGCTGGAGTCACTCTACAAGCGCCAGGCCAAGGCCGAGGAAAAGGCCGCCGAAGCCCAGCGCGAAGGCAGCGACAAGGCCGACGCACTGCAGCAGGGAGTAGACAAACTCAAACGCAAGATTGCCGACACCCAGAAAGAGCTGGAAGAGCAGACGCCCTCCACGGTCGCCGAGCCCAGCTCCGCCTCCCGTCATACCGACGATGCAGCGGGCATCGCCATTGAGCGGGCCAAAGCCAAGGCCTCCGCCCTGGAAACCATGAGCGCGGACGACAAGCTGCGGGCCCAGATCGAGTCGGTCAAGGCCCGACTGGAAAAGGCACGCGAGCGTCTGGCCAAGGCCGAAGCCGAGGAAAACGAGAACGTCGAGGCCTTCCGTTCGGGCGTTAGCAAACTGGAAGACAAATTGAAACAGCTGACAGACGGTTAGCTTTTCCAACCGGGCGGGCCAAGCCCGCCCCAACAAGCCTAGAGACAGTGCATTCATGTTAAGGGTCACATCACCCCACACACACAGTACTCGCAGCACCGGGCAGTTGATGCGCCTGGTGGTGTTCGCGACCCTGCCCGGTCTGGCCGCCCTCACCCTGGCGTTCGGCTGGGGGAGCCTGTTCAACGTGGTGCTGGCGAGCGCGTCCGCCCTGCTGTTTGAAGCGCTGATCATGAAACTGCGCGGCCGCCCGGTCGCCTTTTACCTGCGTGATTGCACGGCCCTGGTCACCGGCGTTCTGCTGGGCCTGGCACTGCCCCCCTACTGTCCCTGGTGGCTGGTGGTGACCGGCAGTGCCGTGTCCATCATCCTGGCCAAGCAGCTGTACGGCGGTATGGGCTACAACCCGTTCAATCCGGCCATGGTGGGCTATGTCGTTCTGCTGATCTCCTTTCCGGTGGAGATGACCCAGTGGGCCGCACCCGCCAGCACACTGGCCGAGGGCCAGAGCCTGGTCGGTCTGGTCGAAGGGCTCAAGCAGATCTGGCTGGGCGTGCCCGTGGATGGCTACACGGCCGCCACACCGCTCGACGTGGTCAAACAGAACAGCGGCCTGCTGCTGGACGACCTCTATGCCAGTGATCCCACTCTCAGCAACGGCCTCTGGGCCGGCGCCGGCTGGGAGTGGGTGAACCTGGGCTTTCTGCTCGGCGGACTGTTTCTGCTCTACCAGAGAGTCTTCACCTGGCACGCACCGGTGAGCATGCTGGTGACGCTGGCCGTGGTGTCGGTTTTTTTCTATGACGGCAGCGCCCAGAGTCAGGGGTCACCGCTGCTTCACCTCTTCTCCGGGGCGACCATGTTGGGCGCCTTCTTTATCCTGACCGACCCGGTCAGCTCGGCTGTCAGCAACCGCGGGCGGCTGGTGTACGGCGCCCTGGTCGGCCTTCTGCTGTATGTCATGCGCGCCTGGAGCAACTATCCGGATGCGGTGGCCTTCGCCGTGCTGCTGGCGAATTTCGCCGCGCCCTTCATTGACTACTACACTCTGCCGCGCACTTACGGGCACAAACAGCCCCGACGCGCCACGGAAAAGCGGGAGGAACATTGATGTTCGGTCGCTCCATCGGTAAGAACAGTCTGTTGCTGGGCGCCTTTGCCCTGGTGACCGCTGGCGTTCTCGCGGGCACCTATCAGCTCACGCGCGAACAGATCGCCAGTTCGGAGCGGGCCGCCGCCCAGCAGGCCCTGCTGGAAATCATTCCGAAAGAGCGCCACGACAACGACCTGCTGGCCGATACCCTGCCGGTTCCGGAAGACTCCCGGGACCAGCTGGGCCTGGATGCGTCCGCCGACATTCATCTTGCTCGTCAGGATGGCGAGGTGACGGCGATCATTGTGCCAGCCGTGGCGCCGGACGGTTACAGTGGCGATATCCGGATGATTGTCGGCATCAACCGCGACGGCACCGTCGCCGGTATGCGGGTGCTCACGCACCGGGAGACACCGGGACTGGGCGACAAAGTGGAGTTGAAAAAAAGCGATTGGGTCCTGGGGTTCAATGGTAAATCCCTGGGCAACCCCGAGCCCGAACAGTGGCAGGTGAAAAAAGACGGCGGTCACTTTGATCAATTTACCGGTGCCACCATTACGCCTCGAGCGGTGGTGAACCAGGTGCGCAAGGTACTCGTATTTGTCGACAATCACCGGGAGCTGTTGTTCGCCGACCCGGAAACACCCGATTCCGAATCCGCAACTGACAGGCTGGAGGCAAGCACACCATGAGTGATACCGCCGACTACGGAGCCATCAGCAAAAACGGTCTCTGGACCAACAACCCGGCGCTGGTGCAACTGCTGGGTCTCTGCCCGCTGTTGGCCGTCACCGGCTCAGTGGTCAACGCCATGGGACTGGGGCTGGCAACACTGTTAGTGATCACCAGCTCCAACATCATCGTATCCCTGATCCGCAAAGGGGTGAGCGACGCGGTGCGTCTGCCCGTCTTTGTGATGATCATTGCCGCGCTGACCACCTGTATCGAACTGGTCATGCGCGCGTTTACCTATGAGCTCTATACCATTCTGGGCATTTTCATCCCCCTGATCGTGACCAACTGCGCGATTCTGGGGCGAGCCGATGCCTTTGCCAGCAAAAATTCCGTGCTCCCCTCCGCGGTCGACGGTTTAACCATGGGCTTCGGGTTCATGCTGGTACTGTTGACCGTCGGCGGCGTGCGGGAATTACTGGGCAATGGCACCCTCTTTGACGATATGCACCTGTTGCTCGGAGAGGGCGCGCGCGGCTGGACCTGGCAGCCCTTCGCCAACTACCCGGGCTTTCTGGTCGCGGTGTTGCCGCCCGGCGCTTTCATCGTGACCGGCTTTCTGATTGCGCTCAAGAACAGCGTCGACGCTCAGCTCAAAAAGCGTGAGGCGGCCAGCGGGACCGAAGCAATCAAAGGCAGCAAGCGGGTCCGGACCACGGGCAATATCGGCTAGTGGGATGAAACGTCGGGGTTTGTTCGCTAAACTCACACCACTACACTCTCTATAGAAGGATAGCGCATGTTCAATACCGAGCAGATCAACTCCTTTGTCGAAACCTACCTGGTCCCCTGGGGCATCAACATTGTCTCAGCTGTGCTGCTTTTCATTATTGGCCGCATTGTGATCAGCATTATTTCCGGCTTGCTGGGCAAGGCCCTGGGTCGTACCAAGCTGGATAGTATTCTGATTGAATTCATCCAGACCATCGCTCGGGTATTGCTGTACATTTTCGTGATCGTGGCGGCTCTGGACCGCCTGGGGGTCAATACCACCTCGCTGATTGCCGTACTCGGTGCGGCCGGCCTGGCCATCGGTCTGGCGCTGCAGGGGTCGCTGCAGAACTTTGCGGCCGGTTTCCTGCTCCTGATGCTGCGGCCGTTCAAGGCGGGCGATTACATCGAGGCCGCAGGCACCGCCGGCATGGTGGAGAAGATCAGCATTTTCGCCACCGTCATGCGCACGCCGGACAACAAGGAAGTGACCGTACCCAACGGTTCCATTTACGCCGATAACATTGTCAATTACTCGGCGCGCGACACCCGCCGGGTCGATCTGGTGTTCAGCATCAGCTACAGCGACGACATTCAGAAAGCCCGGGAAGTCATGCAGGCGGCGCTGAACTCAGATGAGCGCATCCTGGAAGAACCGGCTCCCAATATTTCTGTGGGATCGCTGGGTGACAACAGCGTCGACATCATCTGTCGCCCCTGGGTGAAAACCGACGACTACTGGCCCATTTACTGGGGCATGATGGAGAAGATCAAGGTCGATCTGGAAGCGAATGGCATGACCATCCCCTTCCCCCAGCGCGATGTTCATGTCTATCAGGAGGCTCTTATGGAAAAGCCCGCGGAAAAATAGTCCGATCACACAATGCAAACAAAGGGCGCCAATGGCGCCCTTTTTTATGGGGTTTCAGGCGGGGTCAAAAGCTGCTCTCGGCCTTGATCAGTAGTTGGGTGCTCTCGAGGCCAGTCCGATCCGCCAGGGGCATCGCCAGATCAATGTGGAGCACATTGCCCACCTTGGTTTTGCTGGAGCTGAAGCGCAGCCCGAGACCGACGTTGGACAGGTGCGGGTTATCCTGCCCCTCGATGTTGTCATCCCAGGCGCGCCCCGCGTCAAAATAGGCCACCCCGCCCATACGCACGATATTGAACAGGTGCAGATCGGAGAAATAGCGCCGTTCAAGGTTGAACAGGTAGCGCCGCTCGCCTCGCTGATAATCGATCGGATAGCCACGCAAGCCATTGCCACCACCCAGCGTCAACTGTTCGTACTGCTCCAGGTTACGACCCAGGTCGTAACGCAGCTTGATGTACCAGCGATTCTGATCATCCCGGAACCAGTTGTAGGCCATTTCCGCCCCGAGGGTGCCGCTATCGATGCTCTCGGGACTCTGGTAGTGACGACCATTCAAATCGGCATGCAATTGCAGTATGTGGTGCTCACCCACCCCGATGACGTTACTGTAATTACCCCAGTAACGAATCAGGTCGCGCTCATTGCCCAGCTGGCTGCCCCCATAGCCCAGGCGCAGGTTGTAATTGACCCCCATGGCGATGTCCTCGGTGCGCTGGATCTGGTTGAGGTTTTTGTAGGTGGCAAACCGGTTCTCGATGACCTCCAGCCCCACCCAGCCATAGTTGCCCCGGCGATCTTGCGGAGCCTCCAGAGTCGTGTCCTCGGTAGCACTGAAGACATCCTCTTCCCGACTGATCCCGACCAGCCAGCGACGGGTCAACTCGCTATCGGCACGTCCCGCCAGACCGAAATAGACTTCGCTGTCGCGGTTGCGGTGACGGAACTCATTGATATCATCACCGCCCTCCCGAATGATGCTCAGCTCCGAGACATCTTCGGTCGAGACCCCGGCCGCCCAGGGCACCTGAAGGGCATAAAACGGACGTTCCAGCCGGAAGGCCTTGTCTTCGCCGTCACTTTTCTGGGCGTAGTACACCCGGGTGGAGAGCCGGGTCTGCATGAAGTGATCGGTTTCGTACTCGTAGCTGACACTGCTGCGCTCCAGGTCCTGAGCATAGCGTATCGCAATGGCGTCCCCCGAGCCCAGAAAGTTGCCGTCCTTCAGCCCGATCCCCGACTCGGTCTCTCCCCCCTCATGGGAGAAGGTCAGTTCAGGTTCCGTAACCCAGGAGTCCCGGGTCACTACCAGCAGGTCGATATAATCGGGACAGATGACGTCGGGCACGATGTAGGCGCTGGTCAGATAGTTGCGGCTGCGCAGTATGCGCTCCGACTCCTTGACCAGGCTCTCGCGCAGCGAATCGCCTTCAGCAAAGAGCAACTGGCCAGCGATCACCGGCTCACGGGTGTTGATATGCAACTCATTAAAGCCCCGGTACAGCCAGTTATTCTCATCCGGGTCGGACTCGTCAAAAATATCCCGACTTTCGTACCG
The DNA here is from genome assembly GCF_038419845.1 of Marinimicrobium sp. C2-29. NCBI lineage: Bacteria > Pseudomonadati > Pseudomonadota > Gammaproteobacteria > Cellvibrionales > Cellvibrionaceae > Marinimicrobium > Marinimicrobium sp. C2-29. The sequence goes on along the minus strand of NZ_JBCAQT010000006.1, from coordinate 33,226 downwards.
GATATGGCGGATGGTCTTGCCCTGCTCATCGGCAAACGCATCAAACACCAGTCGGCTTTCACGCTGTTCGGTAAGGTCCCGGTAGTTGTACTCGAATTCGACGCAGGCTTGCCCGCCTTCACCTTCACGGTCGGACGTTTCCACCGAGTCGGCATGGGTGAAGGCGGCACACAGTGAGACAACACAGCCGCCGCAAAGCCATCCCAATAACCAGGCCACGCTCCTCTGACCACTATTCATCAGGGGGCCTCTATTCATAAAGGCTCCCTGCTGAGAATGGCGACAACTCAACTTCCACTCTGATCACAACGGTTTATTGGTCTCTGTCTGGGGTTTCTATCGTTTCAGGCTGGCACTTTTTTGCGCCGCCCCAAAATCGTGGCACTCGCGGGCATCATATACTGGAAAAAAGCCCGGCGTCACTACCGGATGAAAGGAAATCGCAAACATGGGACGGGAGAGCGTCAGCGGGTCAATGCAAATGATGTCCGGAGTGATCCATCTCTGTCTCGCCCGGCGAGTGCGCCCCGTGGCTTCCCAGACCCAGCCCGGGCAGCAACGTCCAGACACCAAAGGCGATGATCACGACCGCCAGCAGCCGGCGAAGGGAGCGGCGTTGCAGCCACCGGGTCAATCGCTGGGCGGCCACACCGGCCGCCAACACCGCGGGCAGGGTGCCCAGACCAAACGCCAACATCACGCCCCCCGAGGCCAGCGCGCTCCCCTGTGACAGGGCGTAGGCCAGGGCGGTGTACACCAGACCGCAGGGTAACCAGCCCCAGAGGCTACCCAGCAACAGCGCCTGGGGGGCGCGACGGACCGGCATCAGATGTTTTCCGAGCGGCTGGATGTAGCGCCAGAGGTGTCGCCCCCCGCGCTCCAGCCAGGTCAGCCCCCGCCACCAATCCGCCAGATACAGGCCCATCATCACCAACAGCAGACCGGCGATCAGGCGCAACACCGGGCTCCCGGCAGCCACCTCGCCCACCAGAGCGCCGAAAATCAGGCCCATCAGGGTGTAGCTGGCAATGCGGCCCAGGTTATAGCTGACCAGCAGTCGCCAGCGGCGCCCTCGGGCGTCGGCCGGTATGGCCACAGAGAGGGCACCCATAATGCCACCACACATGCCGATACAGTGGGCGCTGCTGAACAGGCCCAGAGTAAACGCGGCCAGCAGCACACCGGGCAGCCCGGCTCCCATCTCAGTCACGTTCGTCTTGCTTCCCTTCAGATTCGGCGCCCTTCTCGCGGGGCGACCGGGCGGGGACTTCGTCGTCGTCAAACAGAATGCGATGAGCTTCGGTATCGAGATTGTCGTATTGGCCACTTCTGATCGCCCAAAAGAAGATTTTCAAGGCGATGGCGACAAATATCAGTGCAATCGGGACCAATAGATACAGACTTTCCACATTAACCTCCGCTGGAAATCCCGGGGGCCCGGGTTCGCTGCAACCGCAGGGCGTTGAAAATCACAATCAGCGAGCTGGCGGTCATGCCGATTGCCGCGAGCCAGGGGGGAATCAGCCCGGCCGCCGCCAGGGGCAGCGCCAGCAGGTTGTAACCCAGGGAAAACCCGAGATTCTGCTGAATGACCCGCCGGGTGCGACGCGCCAGCTCCAGAGTGTGGCTCAAGGTGGCCAGATTGTCACTGAGCAGCACCGCATCGGCGCGGGTCTGCGCCAGATCCGAGGCCGAGGCCATGGCCACGGACACATCAGCCGACGCCAGCACAGGCACATCGTTGATACCGTCCCCGACCATCAGAACCCGCTCGCCCCGCGCCTGGGCCTGCTGCATTCGCGCCAGCTTGTCCTGCGGCAGAGCGCCCGCCAGATACGGCCCGATGTTGAGGTCGGCGGCCAGGCTCGCGACGGCGCCCGAGCGGTCGCCACTGAGCAGCTCCACCTCTATGCCCCGACCCTGCAGGTAGGCAATCAATTCCCGGGCCCCCTCGCGCGGTTTGTCCTCCAGGGCAATCCAGGCCTGGGGACCTTCGGAGCTGGTCAACAGCAACCAGAGTTGCTCGGCGTCGGGCACAGCCGGAAGCTCACGGTGCGGGCACAGTTCGCCGGCAAAATCCGGGTGCCCCAGACGATAGCGGATGCCATCCACTTCGCCTTCAACACCGGCAGCGGTCGACTGGCGAGTGTTGTGTGCCTGCTTGAGCCCGAACCAGGGCGCAAAGGCCGCCGCCAGTGGGTGTCGCGCCGGCGCTTCCAGCGCGCCGGCAACGGTCAACACCGACTCCCGGTCACGATCGGTGAGACAATGGATGCTACGCAGGGAAAACCGCCCCTCGGTCAGGGTGCCGGTCTTGTCCAGCAATACCCGGTCGACTTTGGCCAGGGTTTCCAGCACGTGCCCACGCGCCACCAGAAAACCGTGACGCCGCAGATTGGCCGTAGCGGCGGTCAGGGCCGTGGGCATGGCCAGCGCCAGGGCGCAGGGGCAGGTCACCACCAGCACCGAGAGCGCCACCCAGAAGGCGCGCTCGGGGTCGATCAAGTGCCAGGCTCCGAAGACGATGGCAAAAATCACCAGCACCGCCGCCACAAAATAGCGCGCGACCCGGTCCGCCAGCGCCACCTGATGGGGTTTTTCCTGCTCGGCCCGGGACACCAGCCGCTCAATGGCGGAAATCTGAGTGTTCGCCCCCACAGCGGTCACCCGCACTGTGAGGTCACTCTCGCCATTGAGCGTGCCACCCACGACCGGATCACCGGGTTGCTTGGCCACCGGCCGAGACTCGCCGGTCAGTAGCGCCTCCACCACATCGGAGTGACCGCTGAGGATCTCACCGTCACAGGGGAAAGTCTCGCCGCTGCGCACTCGCACCTGATCCCCCGCCTTCAGGGTTTTGACCGGCACCGGCCGCTCACCCTCGGGTCCCAACCAGAGCGCGCTCAACGGCATCAGTTGCGCCAGGTTGCCGTAGGCCAGGCGATTGCGATGGCGGGTACGCATCTCCAGGTATCGGCCCACCAGCAGGAAGAAGGTGAACATCCCGACGGACTCAAAGTAGACTTCACCCGACTGGTTGATGGTCGCCCAGGCGCTGGCCCCATAGGCCAGACCGATCGCCAGGGCCACCGGCACATCCATGATCAACTGCCCGGCCCGCAGGCTGCGGGCCGCCGACTGAAAGAAGGGCCAGGCGCTGAACAGCACCACCGGGGTAGTCACCAGCAGGCTCAACCAGCGCAGGAACACCTGCCATTCTTCCGCCGCGCCCGTGTAGAGACCGACCGCCACCATCCCCGCCTGCATCATGCCAAAGCCGGCCACGCCGAGGCGCAACAGCGCGGTGCGGTTTTCCCGTTGTGCCAGGTCCCGCTGCTGCTCGTCGGTGGCCGGGCGCGGACGATAACCGATGCTGGCCAGGGCGGCCAACAGCTCGCTCAGCGGCTGCTGATTCGGGTTCCAGGTGAGAGTGCAGCGATGGGTTGTGACATCGACCACCAGTGATGTGACCGCCGGGAACTGGCTCATGTGCTTTTCAATCAGCCAGCTGCAGGCGGCGCAGGTCATGCCCTCAAGCAAAAGGCTGGCGCGGGCCAGCCCCTCTTCGGTGGCGAGGACAAATTCGGATTGCACCTCGGGCAGGTCGTAGAGCTGCCACTGCGCCCGCTCAAGATCGGCATCCTCGGGCCGCTCACTGGCCTCGGTGCGGTACTGATAGAAGCGCTCAAGGCCGCCCTCGACAATGGCACTGGCCACCGCCTGACAGCCCGGGCAGCACATCCGCTGCTCATGGCCCTCAATGACGACGGGGTAATAGGCCCCTTCAGGCACGGGCAGACCGCAATGATAACAGGCGCTGTTGGTCATAATTCCGGAGGGTCAGGTGAAAATCGTTGAAAGAGCGTTCGATGCAAACGTGCGGAAAATGGCATTCGGTAACAATGACCCGCGATCAAAACAGCCGCACCGCTACGGCGCCTCTGCGCCCTCAGGTAGACTTCGGTCGGAGGGACTCAGTTCAATCTGATCAGTGTCTTCAAACTGGATTTCGCCGCGCAGCAGCCATTCGGCGTCCCGCATCCGCTCGGATTCGAGTTCCGGCAACAACGTCAGATAGCGCCGATGCGATAGACCGCGCACCAGATCGCCACGATAAACCCCTTCGCGCACTTCAAGCATAGCGACCTGCTGATCCAGGTCGGCATCCACCGGATGACCTACCATCAACAACAACCGCTCAGGTAACGGATCTGAACGCTCAGATGATGCATTCAGGCGAAGCAGAACTTCGCCGGTCTGCTGATCAAAACGCAGATTGGCGAGCAACCCGAGTTCCCGTGCGCGGGCTTCCTGATCAAAGCTCTGATTGATGGTTCGCCCCTGCTGATAATAATTGTCCACCACCCGATCGTCGGCGTGGTACAGGGAGACAGTGACAAAGCTCAGGGACACGCAGACCACCACAATCAGTGGTGTCATGACAAACCAGAACCAGGGTTGCCGGTAAGCCGGCCCACTATCGTTGGTATCGCTCATACTATCCCCAGTCAGGCCTTACCGCTCACGTGGCGTCGGACCTATGAACGTTGTGGTGTGTTCCGTGTGGATGGCGGGATTATCCCGCGCCTCGACCCGGAGGGTCACCGAGGTTTTGACTTTATCAAGTTCATCGCGAGGCACAATCACCCGAACCGGCGCCGTGACGATTTCCCCCTCCTCAACCGGCAGTGGTCGATAGCCACCCAGCTCGAAGTCATACTCGCCCGATACGGAGACGTCATAGGTGTGAGTCTCCCGATCCTTGTTATGGATCTTCAGAGTGTAGACATTCTGCACGTCCTTGCCGCTGATCCGGTACATACGCATGCCGCGATCACGCAGCACATCCAGCCCGACCGGCAGGCGCTCACTGAGCGCATAGGTAAACACACTGAACATGACCAGAAGCACCGCCCCGTAGGCCAGAAACCGGGGCCGAAACACCCGCGTATGGCCCTTCTCGATGGCATCCTCGGTGGTGAAACTGATCAGCCCGCGCGGGTAGTGCATTTTGTCCATCACCGCGTTGCAGGCATCCACACACAGGCCACAGTCAATGCATTCGGCCTGCAGGCCATCACGAATATCGATGTCCACGGGGCAGACCTGCACACACCAGGAGCAGTCGATGCAGTCGCCCAGACCGAGCTCGGCCCGGTCGTCAGTCAGTTTTCTCGGACCCCGAGGTTCGCCGCGAATGTAGTTGTAAAAGACCGTGAGCGTGTCCTGATCGTACATCACCGACTGGAAGCGGGCATAGGGGCACATGTACTTGCACACCTGCTCACGCATAAAGCCAGCGTTGACATAGGTGGCAGCGGTAAAAAAGAGCACCCAGAACGCGGCCGCCGGATGCACCTCGACGGTGGCCAGCCCCACCAGCAGTTCTCTGATGGGCACAAAATAGCCGACAAAGGTCACCGCCGTAATCAGAGCGATCGATAGCCAGATCCCGTGCTTGGCCCCTTTGCGCACCAGTTTTTGCGGCCCCCAGGGTTGTCGATCCAGCTTGATGCGTTTGTTCCGATCCCCTTCACACAGATTCTCTGCCCAGATATACATCTGGGTCCAGACCGTTTGCGGACAGGTAAACCCGCACCAGACACGCCCCACCAGGACAGTGACGGTAAACAGCAGAAAGGCGGCAATGATCAGCAACCAGGCGAGAAACATCCCGTCCTGCGGGCCGAAGCTCAGCCAGAGGACGTGAAAGCGCCGCTCCGGCAAATCAAACAACATGGCCGGCCGGCCATCAATGACCAGCCAGGGCATCAGAAGGTAGCCGGCGATCAGGGGGATGCCGGTGTAGCGACGCAACCTCTGGTAGAACCCGGTGATACGCCGGGTATAGACCTTGTCATCCGCCTCGTAGAGGTTAACGTAGCGGATCCCTGTCTCCCGTTCCTCTTCTCGCTGACTACTCTTCGTCATATTCCATGGACAGACTGTAGACGTAAGCGGCGAGAATATGAATATGACTGTCTCTGAGCAGATCTTCCTGCGCCGGCATCACCCCGTTACGACCCTGTCGCAGGGTCTGGCGAATATCACTGGGAGCCCCGCCGTACAGCCAGATATCATTGGTCAGGTTGGGCGCACCGAGGTTGATATTGCCCTTACCCTCGGCCCCATGACAGGCCGCGCAATTGCGAGCGAACTTTTGCTGGCCCTCTTCGGCCATGGATTCGTCGTGTTCGCGGTCATTGAGGCTGAGCACATACTCGGTGACCTGGGCGATACCCTCCTCACCCAAATTGTTGCTCCAGGCGGGCATCGCGGCCTGGCGCCCGTCCACCAGCGTCTGCTTGATGCGTTCGGGCGAACCGCCCCAGAGCCAGTCATCGTCGGTCAGATTGGGATAGCCCCAGTTGCCGCCACCATCGGAGCCGTGACAGACGGCACAGTTGTTGGCAAACAGGCGCGTGCCCATTTTCATGGCATCCGGGTTTTCCGCCAACTCTTTGATCGGGGTCTGCGCGTACTCGCCAAACTGCTCGGAAAAACGCGCCTCGGCCTGCTGCTGATGCCCTTCCAGCTCCTTTTCCTGGGTCCAGCCCAACAGGCCGGGGAAACTGCCCATGCCCGGATACAGAAGCAGGTAAATACCGCCGAAAATGAAGGTGGCGATAAACATGTTGAACCACCAGCGCGGCAGTGGATTGTCGTACTCTTCAATCCCGTCATAGACATGCCCGGTCTTGCGGTTTTCGGGGTCTTCATCGTCCCGCACGGCCACTTTTCGGTTGGCCAACAACACCCACAACACCAATGCCAGATTGGTGAGGGTGAGAACAATAATCCAAAGGCTCCAAAATGTGCTCATAATCAATTCCGCCTGTCAGCTTCGTCACCGGAGTGATGCTCAGCCCGATCATCTGCTTCGCCGGCCTGCTTCTGTTCGCCAGAAGAGTCCGCCTCGTTTTCTTTCCGGTCTTCATCGGCAAAGGGAAGGTTGGCCGCATCGTCAAAGCGTTTTTTGCGCCGGGGCGAGAACGCCCACCAGCAAACGCCCGCAAAGGCGATGGCGACCAGCACGGTTGAAATTGCGCCCAGAGTACCGCTATCCATTGTGATCACCGTTTCTCTTTGAGCGAAGTGCCCAACTGTTGCAGGTACGCGACCAGCGCATCCATTTCCGTCTCCCCTTTGACCTCCTCACCGGCACCCTCGATATCCTCATCGGTGTAGGGCACGCCAACAATACGCAGCGCGCGCATCTTCGCCTCGGTGTGTTCGCCATCGAGGGTGTTGTCGTACAGCCAGGGGAACGCCGGCATGTTCGATTCGGGCACGACCGTGCGGGGGTTATAGAGGTGCGCCTCGTGCCAATCATCCGAGTAGCGTCCACCCACCCGTGCCAGGTCCGGCCCGGTGCGCTTGGAGCCCCACAGGAAGGGGTGCTCATAGACATGCTCGCCCGCCACGGAATAGTGCCCGTAGCGCTCCACCTCGGCCCGCAACGGTCGCACCATCTGCGTATGGCACACGTGGCAACCTTCGCGAATGTAGATGTCGCGCCCTTCCAGCTCCAGAGGCTCCAGAAGCTTCAAATCGGCTACCGGCTCAGTAGTTTCCTTCAGGGAAAACAGGGGCACGATCTGTACCAGGCCGCCAAAACTGATCGCAATCACAATCAGCACGACCATCAGACCAAGGTTTTTCTCAACGATATCGTGATGTTTCATTACGTCTCCCCTATGCCACCTGAGCCTGAGTATTGTCGTCCGCTACCGGCTCGGGCTCGGGCATGGTGGCCGTACGCCAGGCGTTGTAGGCCATCAGCACCATACCGAGCAGGAAGATCAACCCGCCGAGGAAACGAACAAAGTAGCCCGGGTAACTGGCAACCACCGATTCGATAAAGCTGTAGGTCAAGGTACCGTCAGCATTGAACGCGCGCCACATCAGGCCCTGCATGATGCCGTTCACCCACATGGATACGATGTAAAGCACCGTTCCCGCCGTGGCCAGCCAGAAGTGCACGTTGATCCACTTGACGCTGTACATCTGCTTTTTACCGAACAGAATGGGCAGCAGGTGGTAAATGGCACCAATCGAGATCATCGCCACCCAGCCCAGCGCGCCAGAGTGCACATGTCCGACTGTCCAGTCGGTATTGTGCGACAGGGCGTTCACGGTCTTGATCGACATCATGGGACCTTCGAAGGTCGACATGCCGTAAAAGGAAAGGGATACCACCAGAAAGCGCAGGGTGGGATCGGTACGCAGTTTATGCCAGGCGCCGGACAGGGTCATGATGCCGTTGATCATGCCCCCCCAGCTGGGGGCCAGCAGAATCAGCGACATGACCATACCCAGACTCTGGGCCCAGTCCGGCAGCGCCGAGTAGTGCAGGTGGTGCGAACCGGCCCAGATGTAAATGGAGATCAGCGCCCAGAAGTGCACGATCGATAGCTGATAGGAGTAGATGGGACGGTTCGCCTGCTTGGGCACGAAGTAGTACATCATGCCCAGAAAGCCCGCGGTCAGGAAAAAGCCCACCGCATTGTGGCCATACCACCACTGGATCATCGCATCAGTGGCGCCGGCGTAGGCGGAGTAGGACTTGAAAGCGCTGACCGGAATCGCCGCGCTGTTGACGATGTGCAATACCGCCACCGTCAGAATAAAGGCGCCGTAGAACCAGTTGGCCACATAAATGTGGGAAGTTTTGCGCTTGGCGATGGTTCCGAAGAAGACCACCGCATAACTGACCCAGACAATGGCGATCAGGATATCAATCGGCCACTCCAGTTCGGCGTACTCTTTAGTGGAGGTCAGCCCCATCGGCAGGGTGATGGCGGCGGACACAATGACGGCCTGCCAGCCCCAGAAGGTAAAGGGCACGAGCCAGCCGCCAAACAGTTTCGTCTGACAGGTCCGCTGCACCACATAATAGGAGGTGCCAAACAGGGCACAGCCGCCAAAGGCGAAGATCACCGCATTGGTGTGCAGGGGCCGCAACCGGCCGAAGTGGGTAAAGGGTTGTACCAGGTCGTTGAGAGCCGGCCAGACCAGCTGGGCCGCCAGCAACACCCCAACCCCCATACCGACGATGCCCCATACGATCGTCATGATGGAGAACTGACGCACGACCTTGTAGTCGTACACCGGATGGTCTCCGGCGGCTGTCAGGTTACTACTCATAGGTTATTCCCATTTTTGCAGATCAATTCGTCTTCGGCGACGGCTTGCCCGCCCCGGGCTCTGCCGGGCAGAGTCCGGGGTGGTCAAAAGCCGCTCGCGGCGCATTGTCGCCCATCCAGGGACGCGCTTTTTTGACCTTAGTCAAAAAAACGTGTTTAGTCTTGGTTAAAGTATTGTTATTCGAGGGGGGAAGCCCCGGTGCGGGGGTCGCGTTTGCACCGCCGGGACCTGCCCGGAGGTGCAAAGCGTCTCTGACAGGATCCGTTAGCGCAGATTGCGACCCTTGTTAGCAGCTATACGCATACGCAGGGCATTTAGTTTAATAAAGCCTTCGGCGTCTTTCTGATCGTAGGCGCCCGCGTCATCTTCGAAGGTAGCCACTTTCTCATCAAACAGGCTGTCTTTGGACTGACGTCCCACCACGTGGACGCCGCCCTTGTACAGCTTCAGGCGCACTTCACCGTTGACATGCTCCTGGGACTGGTCAATGGCGGCCTGGAGCATCTTGCGCTCGGGGCTCCACCAGTAGCCATTGTAGATGAGCTCGGCGTATTTGGGCATCAGCTCGTCTTTGAGGTGCGCCACTTCCCGGTCCAGGGTGATGGACTCAATGGCCCGGTGCGCCTTGATCATGACGGTACCGCCGGGGGTTTCGTAGCAGCCGCGGGATTTCATGCCCACGTACCGGTTTTCCACGATATCCAGACGACCGATACCATTGGCCCCGGCCACCTTGTTCAGATGCTCAAGCACCGTGGCGGGCGACATGGTTTCGCCGTCAATGGCGACAATATCGCCCTTTTCGTAGGTGATATCGATGTAGGTCGGGGTATCGGGCGCCGCTTCGGGGGCAACGCTCCAGCGCCACATCTCTTCCTCGGCTTCGGTCCAGGGGTCTTCCAGGACGCCGCCTTCGTAGGAGATGTGCAGCAGGTTGGCATCCATGGAGTAGGGAGACTTTTTCTTGCCCTTGGAGAAGTCCACGGGAATGCTGTGCTGCTCGCAATAGGCCATCAGCTTGTCGCGGGAGTTCAGGTCCCACTCGCGCCAGGGGGCAATCACCTTGACGCCCGGCTTCAACGCATAGGCACCCAGCTCGAACCGCACCTGGTCGTTACCCTTGCCCGTAGCACCGTGGGAGATGGCATCCGCGCCGGTTTCGTTGGCGATCTCGATCAGACGTTTGGAGATCAGCGGCCGGGCGATGGACGTGCCCAGCAGATACTCACCTTCGTAAATGGTGTTGGCGCGGAACATGGGAAAGACAAAGTCGCGCACATATTCTTCGCGCAGATCGTCAATGTAGATTTCTTTGACGCCCAGGGCCTTGGCCTTGGCACGCGCGGGTTCCACCTCTTCCCCCTGGCCGATATCGGCAGTGAAGGTCACCACCTCACAGTTGTAGGTCTCCTGCAGCCATTTGACAATAACCGAGGTGTCCAGACCGCCAGAATAGGCCAAAACCACTTTCTTGATGGATGACATAGGGTGCTCCCGCTGAGAATGCTGTACTTCGAGAAGGCGCCGGCCGATGGGCCGGAAAGCGCGCCAGAGCCGCCTCGCGGCGGCCCGTATTGTACCCGCGATCGAGCTGAAATCCCATACCATCCGCCACGTTTATCGGGCCCGAGGGCACTCACTCGCTCCCAAACCCTGTAAACTCCGTCTATTTGCGAGGCCCGAGCTCCCATGGCAACAAAATCGACCATCATCAAGGTCAAGCTGGAAATCGCCGATATGGACCGGCACTACTACCAGGACCACCCGCTGACGCTCGCACGACACCCCTCGGAAACGGATCAGCGCCTGATGGCGCGGATTGTGGCTTTTGCCCTCAATGCCTCCGACAGCCTGAGTTTCTCCAGCAGTCTGAGCTCGGAAGATGACGAGCCGGAGCTGTCAGACAAAAGCCTCACGGGCGAAATCAACCTCTGGGTGGCCTTTGGCACACCCGACGAGAAGTGGCTGCGCAAGGCCAGCAACCGCGCCCGAGAGGTGCAGGTATTCGCCTACGGCACCCACAGCGTGCCAGTCTGGTGGAAGCAGAACGAGAAGGCCCTGACGCGCTACCACAACCTCAAAATCTGGGAGCTGCCCGAGACCGAACTGGCGGACGCCGCCCAGCTGGTCAGCCGGGGGATGAAACTGCAGTGCAATATCAGCGAGGGCCAGATCTGGCTATCAAACGACGCCGGCAGCCATACTCTGGAGCCGCTCGTACTGAAGGACTTCGTCACCGATTCGCGCGCTTGATCGACCGACCAACCGGTCGCTACTGCACCCGCTCCACCTGAGCGCGCCCGTACGCTTCCAGATTCTGCAGAAGCGCCTCCTGGTCGGGCGTCAGCCCCTCTGCGCGCAAACGGACCAGTCGCGCCTGCAGCTGGTCCCAGGTGAGCGCGGCGCCGGCCGCCGGGTCGGTGAGGCGTTGGTAGCAGAAACGCCGCCACCGCTGTTGCTCCTCGGCAGAGAGGCTTTCGGGGTAGTGGCGCGCCCGATATCGGAATAAAAGTTCGGGCAGGCGATCATCGTGAAAGTCGAACTGGCTCTGCGCCAACTCCTCGCCGCGACTTTTACGCAAGCGGGTCATCAGCTTGCGATCGTGATCGTCGAAAAAGCCATCGTAGAGTTGTTGCTCCGGATCGGTTTTGGGCTCGAACGCCGGAGCCATATAGATCTCGTGCAGTTTCTGGCGCAGCTGTTGCTGCTCACTGAGCGTCAGACTCGCGAACTGCTGCCAGTGACGCTCGGCCCGGGCCTTATCGATTCCCAGGCGCCTGGCGGTGACATCCTCCAGGGTGCTGGCCGGGGCGATCATCGGCGTTTTATTCAGGTGAACTTCTTTCAGTGGCGGACGGACGGCACCCTCGGCCAGATCATCGCTGCGGGTAAACAGCCGCTCGCGCAGGTCCTCGGCCGAAGCGCCGAGCAGGTCCTGCGGCGATTCGGACAGGTCAAACACCACCACACTGTTTTTGTTGCTGGGGTGCATGGCCAGGGGCAACACCAGCGCGGCATTGCCCCGCTCGGCCGGGTACATACCGGAAATGTGCAGTAGCGGCTTGTGACTGTCGATATCGATCAGCCCGGCGGCATAGCGCTTGTCGCGCAGCCGGTAGGCGTACTGATAGAGCTTGGGCTGCTGCTGTCTGATCAATCTTGCCATGGCAATGGTGGCATACACATCGGAAAGGGCATCGTGAGCGGCGCCGTGATCCAGATTGTTGGCCTCGGTCAGTTTTTCCAGGCGGAAACAGGGACGGCCGTCGTCATAGTCCGGCCACTGAATACCGTCGGGGCGCAGCGCCCGGGTCATCCGCACAACATCGATGAGATCCCAGCGCGAGTTGCCGTTGCGCCACTCGCGCTCGTAGGGGTCGTAGAAGTTCCGGTAGAGCGTATGGCGGGTGACCTCATCGTCGAACCGGATGGAGTTATACCCTACCCCGCAGGTGCCGGGTTTGCCCAGCTCCCGGATAATGGCGGCGACGAACTCCGGCTCCGGCACGCCCTTCTCCAGAGCGAGCTGCGGGGTAATACCGGTCACCAGACAGGCCTCGGGTTTGGGCAGGCAATCCGGAGCGGGCTGACAGTAAAGCATCAGCGGATCGCCGATGATGTTCAGATCTTCGTCGGTGCGCACTCCCGCAAACTGGCTCGGCCGATCCCTTGAGGGCACCTCGCCCCAGGTTTCATAGTCATGCCAGTAAAGTGTTTTTTGCCCGTCATTGGCCACTGTGACGCTCCCCCTTAATCCGCTTGAGCGGCTTACTTTACCACTCGGGTCCCGCTTTGGCCTATACTTGCCCCTTGCGCTCAAAGGAGGACTCATGCCCGAGCCGGACGAACTGTTTGCCAACAACCGCCAGTGGGCGGAACAAATCAAAGCCGAAGACCCGGAATTTTTCAGCACCCTGTCCAGGCAGCAGGCGCCGGAGTACCTCTGGATTGGCTGTTCCGACAGCCGTGTGCCCGCCAACGAAATTGTGGGTCTGATGCCGGGGGAACTGTTTGTCCACCGCAACGTGGCCAACCTGGTGGTACAGACCGATCTGAACTGTCTTTCGGTCATGCAGTTTGCGGTCGAGTACCTCAAGGTCAAACACATCATGGTGACCGGCCACTACGGTTGCGGCGGGGTCAAGGCGGCAATGGCCAATCAGCAGTTTGGACTGCTCGACTATTGGGTACGCAATATCCGCGAAGTGTTCCTCAAACACCAGGATGCGATGGATGAAATTTCCGACGATAGCAAGCGGCTGGATCGGCTGTGCGAGTTGAATGTCATCGAGCAGGTCGCCAACGTTTCGCACACCAACATTGTGCAGAACGCCTGGAAGCGCGGCCAGGAATTGACGATTCACGGTTGGATTTACGGCATTGAAGACGGGATACTGCACGACCTGATCAAGCCCATCAGCGGCATCGAGCAGGTGGACCCTCGCTACCGCACGATCTAGAAAAGACGGGACTATGAACGCGGCGGCTCTTCATCCGCGAGCCAGCGCTCCGCAAACGCATCCCCATCGAGGGGTCTGCCGTAGTAAAAGCCCTGCACCCGATCACAGCCGAGCCGGGCCAGGGCATCGGCCTGCTCCCGGGACTCCACCCCCTCGGCCACGGTGGTCATACCCAGACTGTGCGCCATGGCAACAATGGTGGTCACAATCGTGTAGTCGTGGCTGTTTTCCAGCATATCCCTGACAAACGACATGTCGATCTTGAGCGTGTCGGCCGCGAAACGTCGCAAATAACTCAACGAGGAATAGCCCGTACCAAAATCATCAATAGACAGAACATAACCCGCTGAGCGCAGCCGCTCGGTAATGCCCACGGCCCCATCCGGATCGCGCATGAAGCCGCTTTCGGTCAACTCCAGACCGATGAAGTGCGGCTCTACTCCCCGGGTCAGCAGCGCGACACGATCCGCAAGGCCGGGATCACCGAACTGCTGGGCGGAAATGTTGATGGACAGGCGCCCGGGGAAAACCAGTCCCTGCGCCTGCCAGGTTTGTAACTGCAGCGCCGCTGTACGCAATACCCAATCACCCAGATCAATAATCAACCCCCGCTCTTCCGCCAGGGGGATGAATTGGGCGGGACTGACCCATCCCCATTGCTCGTCGTACCAGCGACAGAGCACCTCCGCCCCGATCAGGGTTTCCGAGGCCAGATCCATTACCGGTTGAAAATGCAGCAACAGCAGGTCGTCGCGCAACGCCTCCGCCAGACGTTCAGCCAGAGCGCGCCGGTGATTCAGCGTTTCCGCCATGGCAATATCAAACACACAGGCGCCATCGTCGCTGCGCTTGGCCTGATGTATGGCGACGCTGGCGCACTGGAACAGGTCGGCCGCCGAACGGGCATCCTGGGGAAATTGTGCCGCCCCCAGGTTCACCGCCAGTTTGAAATCCCGTCCCGCCGCCCAGATCGGTGCGGCAAATGCCACCCGGAATCGCTCTATTGCCCGGGGCAGGTCACCCCGCCCCAGATCGGGTAACGCAAACGCGAATTCATCGCCCGAGAGGCGCGCCAGAAACTCCTCCGGTCTGCGACTCTGATCCAGACGCATCGCGACCGCGGCCAACAGCTGGTCGCCAATATCGTGCCCCAGCACATCGTTGATCTCCTTGAAGCGCTTGAGGTCCAGAAATATCAGACCCAACGCCGAACCCCGACCCTCTGAGCGGGGCAGTTCCTCATTCAGCCAGTCCATGAAGCGGATACGGTTGGGCAGCCCCGTTGTCCCATCCACATAGGCGAGCTGCTGGATCCGGCGGTCATTGCTCTGACGCTCAAGCTCAGCCGCTGCGCCGGCGGCCAGTATCCGCAGCACCGAAGTGGCCAGTTTGAGATCGGGAGCGGGATTGCAGTACAGGACCGTGAGCGAACCGATCGGCTCGCCCGAAGCGCTGTCCAGGCGTCGGCCGACATAACTGTGAACCAGAAGGGGTTCCCCCTTCCCGGGGCGGGGGATCGACCGGGGCGGATCAAAATGGCCAACACACTCGCCCTGCTCGATCACCTCATGGCAGGGTGTATCCGCCAGCGTATAGCGGATATTGTCCGCGACTTCGCCCGCCACCACCAGGGCCTGGGTTTCCAGGCTGTCTTCGTTGTAAAAAGTGGCGATCAAGCCGACATCCGCATTCAGCGCCCGGGTCAGGTGCTGCACCAACTGAGGAAAATAATCGTCGCCCAGGCGGCTGGTTATCGCTGTTGCCGTCTGGATCACCGCCTCCTGCACCCGCTCGGACTCATGCTGCTCGGTGATGTCGCAGATGAAGCCTTCAAGCAGAACGTCGCCGGTGTCCACATCGGTCACGCTCTGCCCCTGTTCCCACACCCAGCGGATTTGCCCGGTCGCCGTCACCAGTCGATAGATGCAGTGATAGGGCTTGCCGATAACCACGCTCGCCTGCACCTGGTCAAAGACCCGGTCGCGATCGGCGGGGTGAATCAGTTCGACATAGGCGACACGCCGGTTACCCTCGAGTTCTTCCGGGCGGTAGCCAGTGAGCTCTTGCGCCCCCTGACTGACAAACTCCATGGTCCAGTACTGGTCGTTACGGCAGCGGTAAGCCATGCCCGGCAGATGGTTCATCAGAGTGTGCAAACGGCGCTCACTCTCGACCAGGGATTTTTCCGCCCGCCGGCGCCCCAGCTCCGACCCCGCTTGAGCAGCGGCGATACGCAGCACCTCTTCTCCCACAGAGGGTAGCGACAGGGGCGCATTGGACATGATCGCGAGCAGCCCCACGGGGGTGCCATCCAGAGCCAGCATGGGCAGCCCCAGGTAGCCCTCAACCCCGATCAGCTGCAGCAGCTCATCCTCGGGGAAAATCTGGCTCACCCCGGAGGGATAAAAACAGGGCTTGGCAGCCACCACTTTTTCGCAGGGTGTACCGGCCAGTGAATAACTCAGATTATCGCGCAGCTGGCCCTCAGACCAGTTGGCCAGGGTTCGGACACGCCCCCGATCATCGAGCACTTCGGAAATCAGCACGTGGTCAACCGCCAATATTCGGGCAAGGCGAGCAACCAGATCCGAGAAGAAGTCGGGAGAGTTGTTGAACGCCAGGCTATCGGCCAGTTGCCGAAACACCTCTTCTGCTGCCACTGGTGGTTTCACCCGGCCCCCTTGATACTGCGTCGATATAGGAGGGATAGTAGCGAAATTTTTACAGTAAGCAAGCACTGAAGACCATCCCGCTCTATCGACACCTCCCTGTGTTGTTTATCGCGTCGACACCGATACTCCTCTTGTTGACTTGAGCGTGTGAATTACCTTATGTTCTTAAAGACTACAATAAACCGCAGACAAATCACCCCCATCATGGAGCCTCCCGCATGCAGCCTCGGCATTTGCTACTCGGTCTTACCCTCTCGACTTCCACCCTTCTGCTCGCCGGATGCGACTCGGGCCCAGAAGACCCGGGGGGCTTCACTCTCAACAACTCAGGCTATTTCCAGAATCGCGGCGTGGGACTCATGGCCTTCCAGGACACCGCACCCGAGAGTCGTCAGAGTGGCCTGATCCTGGTCAGCCACGACAATCGCCTTGCCACCAATGGTGACCTGCGCCTGGAAGCCACACCGGGCCAGTGGTCTCCCGTGCCCAAACTGATCAAACGCGAGCTGAACCGCGACGCCGGAGAAGTGATTGCCAGCCTGAGCTACCCGGATGAAAGCCAACACCTGAGCGGTTTCAATCCACTGTTTTATCCGGACCTGGAGCTGGATTACCAGGTCCGGGTGAGCGCCGAGGGCGACACCCTCATCGTTCGGGTCGACCTGGACGAGCCCCTGCCCAAAGAATGGGCGGACAAGGTGGGCTTTCAGTTGGAGCTCTACCCGGCCGACCTTTTTGGCAAGAGCTGGATCATGGATGAGGCCACCGGCATTTTCCCCCGCCAACCCTATGGCGTGACCGTTGAGCCGGGCCGCGCGCCGGACCCCGAAGTTCTGCCCGACGGCGAAATGGCCGGCCTGATGCCGCTGCCCAACCATCGCGCCCAGCCGGCTCCGCTGGCACGGGGTCAGAGGTTGACCGTTGCCCCGGAAGAGGAGCAGATCCGGCTTCAGATCGAGAGTCTCAAGGGCGAACTGCAACTGCTCGACGGGCGTGTGCAGCACCAGAACGGATGGTTCACTCTGCGCAGCCCGATTGCCGCCGGGGCGAGCGAGGGCGCGGTCGAGTGGCGGATCACCCCCAATGTGGTGGAAGACTGGGTGCGCGAGCCGGTCATCCAGCATTCCATGGTGGGCTACCATCCGCAGCAAGACAAAGTGGCGGTGATCGAAACCGACCCCAACGATACCCTCTCCCGACCGGTCAGGTTATTGCGCCTCAATGCTCAGGGCGAGCCCGAGGAAGTGCTCAGCCGCGAGCCGGAGGTCTGGGGCGAGTTCCTGCGCTATCGCTACCATCATTTCGATTTCTCCGGGGTGCGCGAACCCGGCATGTACCAGCTGGCACTCGGGGATACCCGCAGCAAACCCTTCCGGATTGCCGACAATGTCTACGACCAGAATGTCTGGCAGCCGACGCTGGAGTATTTCCTGCCAGTACAAATGGGCCATATGCGGGTGAAGGAGAAATACAAACTCTGGCACGACGACAGCCATCGGGACGACGCCCTGATGGCGCCGACCGGCCTCAACCATTTCGACGGCTATGTTCAGGGCGACAGCACTCTGACCGACTTTGAGCCGGGCGAACACGTTCCCGGTCTGACCCGTGGCGGCTGGTACGACGCCGGTGATGAGGACTATCGGATCGAATCGCAGTCTGGAGAGGTGTTCATACTCAGCGCCGCCCACAGCGAGTTCGGAGTCCAGCACGACAATACCCTGATCGATCAGGACAAGCGTCTGGTCGAGCTGCGTGAACCCGACGGCCTGCCGGACATCCTGCAGCAGATCGAACACGGCCTGCTGACCGTTGTGGGCGGCTACGAAAGCCTCGGACGCCTGTATCGCGGCATCATTGTGCCCACGCTCACCCAGTACGTCATGGGCGGCGACTTTTCCGGGCAGACCGACAACCTGATTTACAGCCCGGAGTTGGGCGAGGATGAACGCACCGCAACCCACTCCGGGGTGCCGGATGACCGATGGGTGTTCACCGAACAGAACACGGCGCGCGAATTCGATGCCATTGCCAATATCGCCGCCAGTGTGCAGGCCATGCGCGGCTACAACGATGACCTGGCCGAACGCACACTCGCCGCCGCGGAAGCACTCTGGCAGACCAAGCGGCCGATCGACAGCGATCACGAACGCAACGAACAGATTCGCGCGGCGGTGGAGCTGTTCCGGGCCACCGGCAAGGCAACCTACCGCGAGACGCTGCTCGAGCAGCGCGACCATATCCTGGAGAACTTCCGTGACATCGGCTGGGCGGTGGCGCGCGTCGTTCACCAACTGGACGACGAGTCACTCACCGAGGCCATGCGCGCTGAAGCCGCCGACTATTACCGCGACATTGAGCCGATGATGGATGCGACCCCTTACGGCCTGTCCTTTGAGATGCAACTCTGGGGCCGGGGCTGGACCTTGCAACAGCAGGGGGTTTCCCACTATTTTCTGCACAAAGCCTTCCCGGAGGAGTTTGGCAAGGACTACCTGCTCAACATCATCCACTACGTATTGGGCACCAACCCCGGTGCCAACCCCCAATCCTACGCCTCCGGTGTGGGCGCCCACTCAAAAACCGCCGCCTATGGCCAGAACCGGATGGACTACAGCTACATTCCCGGAGGTGTGATTGTGGGCACCGCTCTGATCCAGCCAGACTTTCCGGAGCTGAAAGCCTTTCCATATCTGTGGCAACAATCGGAGTATGTACTCGGCGGTGGCGCCAGCAACTTCATGTTTCTGGCACTGGCGGCCGACCGCCTGCTGAACGCGGGCGATGAGTAGAGCGACGGGCGAGGCGTGATATCATGGCACTGGCAGTGCACTGTCGCGCCGCCGGTTGCCGGAGACCTTCATGGGACATCTGTTCGAAGAGATTGATAGCCAGCCCTCTCCCATTGGCGAGATTTCGCTGCGCCGACGGCGCATCCCCGCCCTCGGGGACCGGGATATTTACGAGGTGAAGCTGGGCGATGAGTTTCTGATGTCCAGTATGTTTGTCGACGCCGAGGAAGCCCTTTCGGACCTTGGGCTCGCACGCCTGACCACAGGTTCTGACTCCGCGTCATTGGACATTGTGGTTGGTGGGTTGGGCCTGGGCTATACCGCCGTCGCGGCGCTGAAGGATGAAAGGGTCCGGGAAATGCTGGTGGTGGATTACCTGGAGCCGGTGATTCGTTGGCACAAGGAGGAGAAGGTACCTCTGGGAAGAACACTCAACCGTGATGGTCGGTGCCGCTATGTTCAGGGAAGTTTTTTCGAGATGGCACTGACGCCGGAGGACGGTTTTGATCCGGACACTCCGGGGCGCCAGTTCGATGCCATTCTGCTGGACATTGATCATTCGCCCAGCGATTACCTGAACGATGCCAACGCCCGTTTTTACACCACGGAAAAGCTGGCCGCCATGGCGCAGCAGCTGAAACCGGGGGGCGTTTTCGCCCTCTGGTCCAACGAGCTACCGGACACAGCTTTTATCGAAACTCTCGAGTCGGTGTTCGATGAAGTCCGGGCCGAAGTGGTGCGCTTTTACAACCCGATTCAAAACAACGAGGCCAGCAATAGTGTTTACACGGCCCTGCGACCGGTCAATTGAATCGGGTCAGCGTCAGTCACACGCTTTGCGAAAAAACGGCGGTTAACCCTCGTAGGCCTTATCCGTTTTCGCAGCCATAATAAAATCGTTGCGATGCAGACCACCGATTTTGTGGGTCCACCAATCCACTGTCACTTTGCCGTATTCGGTAAGCAGCGCGGGATGGTGATTGGCCTCTTCGGCCAGGTCCCCCACCTTCTGGGTGAACGCCAGGGCACCGGCGAAGTTCTTGAATTTGAAGACCCGGGACAGGCGTTTTTCGCCGTCCACCACTTTCACTTCCCACTCGGGCACATCGGCCTGCATCTGTCTGATTTCGTCATCATTGAGTTTGGGAGCATCGGCACTGCAGGCTTCACAATGTTGAGTCGCTAATTCACTCATAGGGTTCTCCTCGTTGACAGTAAAAAACTTCCTTTCCTGGTAGAGAGGTTGGGATGATACCCGGCTTTACAACCCCGGCGGCGCTCCCGTCTTTCTTTGACCGGCCAGTCGTCTCATGCCAGCCCCTTCGCCAGCCGGTCGCTGATCAGTGTGGCTCCGCCCAGGGACCAGCCACCATCCACCGGTAACACCACCCCGGTAATGAAACTCGCCGAGGCCGACGCCAGAAAAGTACAGGCGGCGGCAATATCCTCCACCTGTCCCAACCGTTTCAGTGGTACTGAGGCGCGAATGGCTTCCAGCGATTCATCGCCCGGGGCCAACCGGGCCATGCCCTCGGTGTGCTCGATCGGGCCGGGCATGACCGAATTGATCCGGATCCCCTCTGGCCCCCACTCCAGTGCCAGGGTGCGGGTCAGCATGTCCACTCCCGCCTTGGCGGCGCAGACGTGGGACTGGCCCACCATGGGCAGTGCGGCCTGGGGGGCGGAAATATGGATGACCGATGCGCCGGGCTTGACCAGAAAGGGGTACACCGCCTGTAACACGTGAAAGCTGCCCAACAGATCAATCTCCAGCACCGAGCGAAAGCCATTGGGCGACATGCCGGTGGCCAGCGCCGGGAAGTTGCCCGCCGCGCCCGATACCACCACATCCAGCTCGCCCCAGGCGGCATGCAAGTCGCTCACCCCCGCCGCCAGGGCTTCCGGATCGCGCACATCGGCGCTGAAACCCCGCGCCTCGGCCCCCAGGTCACGCAATCGCTGAACAGTATCGTCGATCTTGGCGGCCGAACGGCCCACGACTGCCACCCGGGCGCCGCTGCGGGCAAATCCCTCGGCCACCCCCCGATTGATACCGCTGGTACCGCCGACCACCAGCACATTCCGGGGAGATTGAGCGTGATTCTGCGCTTGATCGGGCATGCGGCCCTCCTTTCCGGGGCAATAACGAAGAATTTCCCTAATACTAGCAGCAACAGATGACACGCGCCGAGGCGGACAGGTACAATCGCGCGTTCGCCCAAAGACGCTTTTTATCACTTATGAATATTCGCAATATCCTGAACCACAAGGTCCAGCAGGCCATGCTGTCGGCCAGCATTCCCTTTGAACACCGGCCTCTGGTCGCCCCCAGCAAAAAGCCGGGATTTGGCGACTACCAGGCCAATGGTGCCATGGGGGCCGCCAAGGCCATGAAAACCAACCCGCGCGAGCTGGCCGAGAAGATCGTCCAGCGCCTGGAGCTGGGCGGCATCGCGGAGAAGGTCGAGGTTGCCGGGCCGGGATTCATCAATATTCATCTGTCGCCGCAGTGGCTCAACCAGCAACTGGGTCAGGCGGCCAGCGATTCGCGGCTGGCGATCGCGCCGGTGGCCGAGCCCTCGACCGCCGTGCTGGATTACTCCTCCCCCAACCTGGCCAAAGAGATGCACGTGGGCCACTTGCGCTCCACCATCATCGGCGATGCCATGGCCCTGCTGCTGGAATTTCAGGGGCACCGGGTGATCCGCCAGAACCATGTGGGCGACTGGGGCACCCAGTTCGGGATGTTGATTGCCGAGCTGGAAGAGCAACTGGCGGAAAACCGCGAAGCCAATATGGCGCTGAGCGACCTGGAGGTGTTCTACCAGCAGGCCAAGCGTCACTTTGACGAGGATCCGGACTTTGCCGACAAGGCTCGGGACTACGTGGTCAGACTGCAGTCGGGCGACCCCAAAGTTCTGCAGTTGTGGGAGGAGTTCCGCACCGTCTCTCTCGCCCACAGCCAGGAGATTTACCAGAAGCTCAACGTCACCCTCACCCCCGAGGACGTGCGGGGCGAGAGCTTCTACAACGATGATCTGGCACCAGTGGTATCCGAGCTGGAAGAACAGGGCCTGGCTGTTGAGGACCAGAGCGCCAAGGTGGTGTTCCTGGAGGAGTTGGCCGACAAGGAAGGCAACCCCTCGCCGATGATCATCCAGAAACAGGGCGGCGGCTATCTCTATGCCACCACCGACCTGGCGGCGCTGCGCTACCGGACCGGAACGCTGGGCGGCGATCGCCTGATGTACTTTATCGACGCCCGTCAGTCCCTGCACATGCAGCAGGTGTTCACTCTGGCGCGCAAGGCGGGCTTTGTCAGTGGCGAGGTGAGCCTCGAGCACCACGCCTTTGGCACCATGATGGGGCCGGACGGCAAGCCGTTCAAAACCCGCAGCGGCGGTACCGTCAAGCTTTCGGATCTGCTGGACGAAGCGGCCGAGCGCGCCGCAGCGCTGGTACGCGAAAAGAACGCAAGCCTGAGCACCGAAGAAACCGCCGAAATCGGTCGCAAGGTGGGCATTGGTGCCGTCAAATACGCCGATCTGTGTAAAACCCGCACCAATGACTATGTGTTCAGCTGGGATTCAATGCTCAGCTTCGATGGCAACACAGCGCCCTACCTGCAGTACGCCTATACCCGCGTGCGCAGCATTTTCCGCAAAGCCGGCGTAGACCCGGCCACGCTCGACCAGCCCCTGGCCATTGCCGAACCCGAGGAGCGGGCCCTGGCGATCAAGCTATTGCAGTTCAGCGAGGCCCTGGACCAGGTCGCGCGCGATGCGATGCCGCACCTGCTGTGCACCTATCTGTACGAGCTGGCCAGCCTGTATATGCGCTTCTACGAAGCCTGCCCGGTACTGAAGGAAGGCGTTGCCCCCGAGGTTCGCGCCAGCCGTCTTCAGCTCTGCCACCTGGTGGCCCGCACTCTCTCGCAGGGTCTGGAACTGCTGGGTATTGAAGTCATGGAGCAGATGTAAAACGGGGCAGACTGGCGGCGGGCAAGCCCGTCGCCTGGCGCTCCTCGTTGGTACTAGTTCTCGGTAACCAGCCGGTCGATCCTCTCCAACACCAGAATCACCTCGCACCCTTCTTCCTCCCGGCGCCGGAAAAACTCTTCCGCCATGGGCGCCACACTGCAACTGGCCGGCATCGGCGCACGATACTCGACCAGCCGAAACAGCCGGGGAATGAAGATGAACTGCAGCCACTGGTAAAACTCCAGGGTGTCCACGGCGAATGGCTGGGTGCTGGCGAGCGCGTCGGGAGCGGGCTTTCGGCTGTCCCACAGGTCCAGAGCGCGCAGCTCCCGCTCCAGTTCAAACAACGATTCGGCCAGGGTTTTATGAAGTTCGGGCATGATCAACGAATGACACGGGTAAAGGGTGGTAAGGAATTGAGAATCGCTTTGCCGTAGCGCTTGGTCACGACGCGTCGATCCAGAAGCGTGATTTTGCCGCTGTCGCTCTCGCTGCGCAACAGGCGGCCACAGGCCTGCACCAGCCTGAGCGAGGCATCGGGGACCGTGATCTCCATGAAGGCATTGCCACCCCGGGCCTCGATCCACTCGGCCAGGGCCGCTTCAATGGGATCGTCCGGGACCGAGAACGGCAGCTTGGCAATCACCACGTGCCGGCAATAGTCACCCGGCAGGTCCACGCCCTCGGCAAAGCTCGCCAGGCCAAACAGGACACTGCCCTGTCCGGCATCAATCCGCTCCCGGTGCTCGTTGAGCATGGCCTGTTTGGACCGATTGCCCTGCACCAGTATCCGCTCGCGCCACTCATCCGGCAACTGATCGTAGACATCCAGCATCTGCCGGCGCGATGAGAAGAGCACCAGGCTGGCCTCTGCGGGCTGCAGAACCTCGGGCAAGCCCGTGACCAGTGACTGGGTATGGGCCAGCGCATCCCCCGCCTCCACCGCCAGCGCCGGCACTTCCAGAGTGGCGCGGGTGAAGTCAAAGGGGCTGGGCATCTGGGCGTAGACACTGTCCGGCGGAGTACCGGCGCGCATCTGAAAGCGGTCAAAGCGCCCCAGCGCCGCCAGGGTCGCGGAGGTGACCACCGCCCCGCAGCAGTTGTGCCAGAGGCTCTTGGCCAGGGTTCCCGAGGCCAGAATGGGGCTCGAGCAGACCTCGATGTCGATACCGGTCCCGCTATCGACCGGCGTCAGCCAGCGTGCCCGAGGCACCGTGTCCTTCTCATCCGGAGTGGCATAGCTGTACCAGAGCTCCCGGTTGGCCTCCGCGCGCGCCTGCCAGGTGCCCAACACCGGGTAGCATTGCTCCAGGTCCACCTTGGGCACGGGGCAGTGCGGCTCCTCCATGGACTCGCTCACCTCGTTCAGCATTTTCGAGAGCAGATCCGCGAGGCGATCGAAGCCCCGGTGCAACTCCACCGAGGGCAACTGCAGCGCCTCGGGCAGAACCCCGCCGGCAAAACGGTAGTGGCTCTGACGCTCATCGTAGGCCACCTCCTGCGCCAGGGCATCGAGGGTGGGATGCAGGTGTTCCAGACGCTGTTTGCAGTCCTGCAGCGCGGCGGGCAGCTGCTCGCCATAGCGGTCGATGTTGCCCGCGCCGCTGATCTGGCCCAGCAGGTTGCTCAGCGCCTTGTTGCACTGCTCCAGCCAGCGCACCGTGGCCACCAGACGGCTGTGGTGGGCGAAGTGATTGAGCGCCTTGGCGGGCAACTGATGGCCCTCGTCAAACACATAGATGCTGTCTTCAGGGTCCGGCAGGATGGCGCCGCCGCCGAGCGCCAGGTCCGCCAGCACCAGGTCGTGATTGGTGACGATGCAGTCGGCGCTGTGCATGGACTCGCGCGCGCGGAAAAAGCTGCAGGCAGACACATTGGAGCAGCGTCGCCCCGTGCACTGGCGATGATCGGTGGTGACCCGCTGCCAGTCCTCGGGCTCTATGCCCTCGGGCCAGCTGTCGCGCTCGCCATCCCAACGGTTGGAGGCCAGGGCATCGACCATGGATTCGTAGATTTTGACGGCGCGTTCATCCACGCTGGGCCGCTCGTCTTCATACAGGGGGCGGGTCGGGTCCAGGCCCTCCTGAGTCTCGCTCAACAGGTTGTCCAGCTTGGTCAGGCACACGTAGCGGCCCCGCCCCTTGGCGAGGGTAAAGCTGAAGGAAAAGTCACTGTGTTGGCGCAGATCGGGCAGGTCTTTATGAACGATCTGCTCCTGCAGCGCCACGGTGGCGGTGGAGACCACCAGCTTTTTGCCCAGAGCCTTGGCAATGATCAGCGCCGGGAGCAGGTAGGCCACGGTCTTGCCCGTGCCCGTCCCAGCCTCGATCACGCACACCTGACCCCGGCTTTCGCGCACGCCCTCGTCGTCCAGCTCGATACCGCCCAGGGTGCGGGCGATTTCGGCAATCATCAGTTTCTGACCGTAGCGGGCCTTGAGCCCCTTGCTGCTCAGAAACTGGCTGTAGGACTGCTGAATCTGCTTTTTGACCGCATCCGATAGCATAAACTAGCGCGCCAGTTTGGCGGCCACGGGGTTGGCGTACATTTCCAGCACCAGTGGCCGATACTCGGCCGGGAGGGCCGCCAGACGCGCCTCGAATTGCTCCCGCGCGGTTTTGACCTTCTTCGGGTCGAAGGGGGCGCTCTCCCCGTCCTGCCCGGAACAGGACACGGCGGGGGTTTCACCGTTCAGCTGTTCCCAGGCCAGACAGTTGGACGGATGCAGCACGTAATTCTCCACCACCTGGCGATCCAGCTCGGCCACCACCTCGTCATTGTTGTCAAAGTCCCCTTCCAGTACATCCCCAAAGGCGACATGTACATGCCCTTTCTGGCCGGCGATGCCGGTGGCAATGCTTTTGACATCCTCGTGCTCAGCCTTCTGGTATTGGCCGCTGCTGCGCTGTTCGTGCAGTTCCCGCGCCTTGGCCTGATCGCAGGGATCCCACTCATAGGAGATGGAGACCGGGACAATATTCAACTCCCGGATGTAGTCGGCAAAGGGCTGGGACTTGGGCCGGCTGAGGCTGAACATGCCCACCACCGCCGAGTTGGTCACATCCTTCCCATCCTTGGCGCGCCCCTCGCGCTGGGCAATCCAGATGTTGGCTTTCTCTTCGGCAATGGAATGATGGATATAGGCCGAGAGCTTCTTGGCGGCCTTGAGCTTTTCACGCGGCGCCCGGGCCGAGCGATTGACGATGAAGCTCTTGTTCAGCCGCATCAGGTCCGACACGTAATCCTTGGTCAACAGGTTGTCACCGATGGCGATACGCAGGGTGTTGAAACCCGCGTGATACAGCGTCCAGTTGACGAAGGCCGGATCCATGGCGATATCGCGGTGATTGCTCACGAACAGGTAGGCACCCTTGGCGTCGAGCTTGTCCAGCCCCGAGTGGGTGACCGAAGTGGTCGTGTCGTCGATCATCCGTTGCATATAGTGCTTCACCACCTCCTGGAAGCCCAGGACGGTCTCCACACCCGCCATCTGCCGGCGCATGGCCCGCTGTACCAGAGGGCGCAGCAGCCAGCCCAGGGGCCCTGCGGCGCGCGGAAACTTCAGGCGCGCCACCGCGTCGGCCAGCTCCGGGTGGCGCAACAGCCGGTCCAGAATCAGGCGCACTTCACTGTCGTGGTAGGGTCGAATGTCGTCGAAATCGTTCATCAGTGCCAGTTTTACAGAGATAAGAGGATGGAGGGGTCAAGGCCGCACAACATACCGAAAAGCGGCCCAAAAAGCCAGTTGGCAAAACGTGCGGGAGCACTGATTTCCGCCGTTTAGTGATCGACCCTCCCCGGTTTTATCCGTAAACTAGCGTCAAATCTTCTCGCCCCGATGAGGCGACGAGAAATAACAACAGGAATGCTCTCGGCCGATGAAAATTTTGCTTGTCGAAGACAGCGCCACGCTGCGCCATGCCATGAGCCAGTACATCAGTGAGGCCGGGCATACACCGCTACTCGCCACCAGTGGCGAGGCCGCCCTGCAGCTGCTCGAAGACACGCCAGTCGACCTGATCATCATGGATGTGGAAATGCCCGGCCTGAACGGCTTTGAAACCACCCGGCTGATTCGCGAGTGGCTGGGCGGCTACTGGATCCCCATCATCTTTGTCACCGGCAAGAACGAGGACGAGAGCTATCGCGAGGGCATCGAGGCCGGTGGGGACGACTACCTGATCAAGCCGGTCAGCCCGGTCATCATCAAGGCAAAAATCCGCGCCATGGCGCGGATCGCCGAAATGCGCGATCAGCTCAGTCACCTCAATGCCGAGCTGGAGGCGCTGAGCCAGCTCGACAGCCTGACCCAGATTTACAATCGCCGGACCTTCAACGAGAGGGCCGAGCAGCAGTGGTTGTTGGCGATCCGGCATCAGACGCCGATCAGCGTGCTGATGATCGACGTCGATCACTTCAAACCCTACAACGACCACTACGGCCACCCGGCGGGTGACCGTTGCCTCAAACAGATTTCCCGGGCGCTGAAAAGTTGCCTGCACCGTCCGGCGGATGTGCTGGGCCGCTATGGGGGCGAGGAGTTCATTGCGTTACTGCCCGACACCGACCGGGCCGGTGCAAAACGGGTGGCCGAGTGCCTGAATGACGCCATCCGGGAACTTGACCTGGAGCACCGCTTTTCCCCCTCCGGAGACCGGGTCACAGTCAGTATCGGCGGGGCCACCTGTAATCATTCGATGGGGCACTCTCTGGAGGAGGTGATCAAGTGCGCGGACCGCGCGCTGTACAAGAGCAAGCACAATGGGCGCGACCGGGCCACCGTTGAAGAGGTCGCGGCCCACAAGACACTGCTGATCGGTGTTCGCTGCCCCGAGCTGCTTCTCAGTGCCACCGGGCCCCTGCAGGAGCATTGCAACATTCTGACCGCCGATACGCCCGAGGAATGTCTGGAGATTGCGGCCAATGTCTACCCGGATCTGATCATTGCCGATGCCGAAACGGCATTTTATAACGACGGCCATGTGTGCCGACAGCTGGCCAGGAATCCGCAAACCGCCGCGACTCCGCTCCTGGTTCTGACCGACAGCGATCAGCCCGAAGCCTTCCCCCCGGCCGACTGCCCCAATGCCCAGGGCTGGCTGCAGCACCCTTTCAGCGCCAGCGAATTGCGCACCAAAGTCCAGTTGATGCTGGACTGACGGTCAATGCCGGAGTCACTAGAGTCCCGGGCGATTGCACTCAGGCCCGACGCAGGGAGTTGTACCAGTGCACATCCCGGGCGTAATCATCCACCTGGTCGACCACATCCAGCACCAACGCAAACAGCGCCATGCGAATCACCACCCCATTGTCGGCCTGGCGGAAAATCGCCAGGTTGGGATTCTGGTTCAGGTCGTTGTCGAGCTCATTGGCCTCCTGACGTGAATCTCGCGGCAGCGGGTGCATGATCACGGTGTTGGGCTCACAGTACTGGGTATAAATCGCCTGATTGAGCCGGAAGCGGCCCCGGTACAGGTCCGCCTCCTCCTTGCTGTCAAAGCGCTCTTCCTGAATGCGCGTGGAGTAGGCGATATCCACATTGGAAATGCTGTGGGGCAGATCTTCGGTCACTTCCACCTGATGGCCCGCCTCGCGCAGTTGCTCGACAATGGCCTCGGGCATGGCCAGCTCCTTCGGGGACACCAGGGTGATCTGCACCCGGTCAAACAGGGTCAGCAGTTTGCACAGCGAATGCACGGTGCGGCCATATTTCAGGTCGCCGATCATGGCAATGCGCAGACCGTCGACACCCCGCCCCCGGGACTCCATCTCCTTGCGGATGGTGTAGAGGTCCAGCAGAGCCTGGCTCGGGTGTTCATTCACGCCATCGCCCCCATTGAGGACCGGCACCCGGCTGGCCTCGGCAAACTCGGCCACCGAGCCGGACTGCGGGTGGCGCATGCAGATGACATCGCTGAAGCCCGACAGAACCCGCGCCGTGTCATAGAGCGACTCGCCCTTGGCCAGTGCCGAACTCTCCATGCCGGTGGTTTCACGGACTTCGCCGCCGAGCAGGTTGAACGCGCAGCCAAAGCTGATCCGCGTGCGGGTGCTGGGCTCGAAAAACATGTTCCCCAGAATGGCCCCTTCCAGCACTCGGGTGACTTTGCGTCTGAGCGCGTAGGGGGCCATCGCATCGGCCACAGCGAAGATACGTTCAATATCGGGGCGTTCAAACTGGTGAATGGACAGGATATGGGAGCCGGCAAAGTTCACAGGGAGATCCTTTAGGGTGCGCTGAATGGAAATTCAGGCAAGTATACCCCTTCCTCAGGTATTCAAAAACGGCCGAATCGGCCGATAGCCTGATGAAAGTGGACTATTTTGGTTATACTCCCGATCAATTACGATCGCGAATCAACCCTAAAGGAACCTCAGTGCCCGATCATCCCGACACTCTGGCCAAATTCTGCTCAGCACCCACCGCCGAGAAAATACTGACCTCCCAGCGGCTGCGCTGGAGCGCCCCACACCTGCTGATGGACCCGTTCGAGCTGACTCACCAGACGCAGTTGAACTTCGACCCGATGAGCCTGCTCGCCGGCGCCATTCGCAACGCGACCAACATGATCTTTTCCCGCGAGGCACCGCGCAGCAATGCGCCTCTGGCCACCGTCATCCGCCGCTGGCGGGATGAGGAGCGGTTCAATTCGCCGGAGGAAGCCGAGGACGTGCTCAAGGAATTACTCTCGCGGATGGTCAACCAGCGCCAGGAGTCCATAGAGGAAATGCTGGCCGACTGGCGTCGGTTTACCCGGGAGCTTCGCATCTGCTGCTTTTCGGCCAGAGCTGACAACCTGCCGGCCTGGCAGCGCTTTGCCGACAACCATCACGGCATCGCCCTGCGATTCCATTGTGGGGAGTACACGGCGCTGAAAGCGCCCAAGGCGGTGGAATACTCCCCCAACCGGCCGGAAATCACCACCTTCAAAGAGCAGATCAATGCCATTCTGTACCACGAGAAAGTGAACGCCCAGGCGCACTTCCCGGAAAAGTTCCTGGTCAAGCCCCCCATGGCGGCTGATGAGCAGGAGTGGCGCTGCTTCTATAACGCCACTGACCAGGCCAGCAGCCGGGAAAACGACGACAATCTCTGGTACGACGATCGGCCGTTTGAAAAAAACGACCTGGATGCACTCTACTTTGGCGCTTTTATTCCCGCCGCCGACAAGCAACGACTGCTCTCGATTGCCCGGGAGCAGTATCCGGAGACCAAACTGTTCCAGGCACAGCCGCTACCGGGAAAATACGAGGTGGAATTTGTCCGGATCAAAAAGCGCGACTGAGGTGTCGAGAAAATCAGGGCGTCAGTGGCAATTTTGCGGTATCCGCCACCGCCCGGCGAGCCGGTAGCGAGGGCCGCAGCCGTTTCAGGACGTCTTGGGCCGTCGCCCGGTAGGTGGTCAGCTTTCCCCCCATGATCGACAGGACCCTGGGAGCCTGCTCATTATTGGCGTGAAACAGCACTTCACGTGAGCGGCCAAACGCCGAATCCTCGGCTTTGGGCAATACCCGCAAGCCCGCGAAGCTCTCTATCTGATCCCGGGGGATCGTCATCCGGGGAAAATAGTGCGTCAGCGCTCCGAGCAGATAGTCTCGCTCGCTGTCGAGACAACGAGCCTCCTCCGGCGCTCCCTGATGGACGGTTTCGGTGGTCCCGACCAGCAGGCGGCCCTCCCAGGGGAGCGCGAAGATGGCCCGACGATCACTGGGCGACTCCAGGTAGAAATGGTGATTGAGCGACTGAGGGAGTAACAAATGACTTCCCTGAACCAGCTCAACCTCGGGTGGTTTCATGGCAGGCGTGACCCGCTCTATCACCTCGGTCGCCCAGGGTCCGGCGCAGTTGACCAACACCCGCGCCTCAACCGTTTCCTCTCTCGCCTCGCCACGGTAGGTCACACGTACCCCTTTCGCGTGGTGCTCAGCGCCGACAAGCTCGGCCGGCATTTGCAGCTCCGCCCCCAGCGACTGGGCCGAACGCAGCACCGCTCGTGTCAGGGCCGCATCGTCGGTCTGCGCTTCCGTATAGCGGTAGACCGCGCGCAGATCGCGGGTCTGCAGGCCATCCAATGCGTCCCACTCGCTTCGATGCAGGCGCGAGAACTCCGAATCCTCATCAAAGCCGGACAACAGCCGGTAGAGCCAGAGCCCGGTCGCAATCAGACGCGGGGAGCGGGTGGTGTTTCCATACACCGGGATATGCATCGCAACCCGGCGCACCAGCTCAGGCGCCAGCTCCAAAAGGAGCGCGCGCTCCTGAAGACTCTCCCGGACCAGCGAAAACTGGGCGCTTTCCAGATAGCGTAATCCACCGTGTATCAGCTTGGATGATTGACTGGAAGTGGCAGCCGCCACGGCCTTCTGCTCGAGCACCAGGACCGAGTAACCCGCCGCCACCGCCGCCTGAGCCACACCCACTCCCTGAATACCCGCTCCCACTATCACCATGTCATACGACATATCAACGACTACCTGCCTTTTGTTATTGAAGCCAGCGCTCGAGCGCTCGCTGCCACCGGCCAAACCGGGCATTGAGCCCCCGGTCCGGCTCTGGATGAAAAATCTGGCCCACGGTATGGCCGGGCCAGGTCTCAGGCCTTCCCGCCGCCGTATAGGCCGCGCCCCTCAAAGTCGCCTCCGGATTGTCCGTTCGGTAGACCACCACCCCGGTCAGATTCGCCAGGCGCTGGCACAAGCCTTCGGCCTGGCCCAGGCCGCCGCTGACCACCATATTGTCTGGCGGGCCAAGGTACTCCGCCATCCGCTCGTGATTCAGCGTCAACTGAAAAGCCACACTCTCGATCCAGGCCACGATTTTCTCTTCAGGCGTCAATCCTTCCGAGAACTCGGAGGTAAGATCAATGCGCCAATAGGGAGCACTGAGACCGCCCTCGGCGTTCAGAAGGTAGATCGTTCGCTCGGGATCGAGCGGGAGGTTGAGTGAATGCGCCAGATCAGCCGGCGAGACGGACAAGCCGGTTTCCTCCCGCAACCAGGGAAGCGCGGCAGCGGCGCCATTGACCGTTGCCTCCCAGGCATAGAGCGGTGGTTCCTTGCCGTGCTCGGCAATCCACAGCGGACTGAGCAGCAGCCCCTCGGGGACGGCCCGATCCGACGTCACCCGCTGCAGGAAGGCGCCGGTTCCGATATTGACATAGGCGGTCCCGGGATTCGGTCGTCCCCGGGCAAAGAGGGAAGCGCCCTGGTCACGTTGGACACTGACAACAGGAACACGTGTGCCGCCAAGGGGCAAATGTCCGTAAAAACTGTCGTGACGACGGCAGTAAGGCAATTGATGCCGCTCGATCGCGAACGCCGAGAGGAGACCTTCATCCCAGTCACCCGCCTCAATGGACCAGAGGAGCGTTCTCTGGGCCTGCCCCGGATCGACGCCAATTCGCTCGGACTCAAGCAGCTCGGCAAAGAGGTAGCCCGCCAGGGGGCCCATCATCAGGTGGCCGTTGTCAGCGGCATGCCGCACCGCAGGAAGCTGGTCCAGACACCAGCGCATCTTGCTCGCCCCATAATGCGCGGAAATTTTGAGGCCCGTCCGTGATTTCACAAAGGCCTCCGAGAGGTGCAGGTCAGTCAGATAGCGCGCACCCCGGGTGTCCTGCCAGCTGATCACCGGTGACAGCGGATCTCCCGTTTCGGTGTCCCAGGCCATCATTGACGAACCCTGGCCGGCGAACCCGGCGGCGACAAGATGACGGCAGCGCTTGCCCAGCTCCCGCGCCACGAAGGCAAGACTCTCCCGCAGCCCGCCCAGAATTTCCTCTGGATCCTGCTCGATGCGGCCATCCTCGAAATGCACGGTCTGACAGGTGGTGGCATGAGTCAGGACACAGCGCCCCCGCCGGGTATAGACCGCCACGCGGGTGCTCTGCCCACCCTGGTCAATGGCGAGCACCAGATCTTCGTTCATACCGTCAGCCACAGCACCTCCAGGGCCCAAAAGGCGTTTCATGACAGTATACACCCGGACATTGGGGTTGGAACGTCGTTCCGATCACAGGGTGGCAGGGCATTGCGGTGGGCGGAGCCCACCCTACGGTTTTTTCTGGCACACAAGAAAAACGCCCTGCAGGAATACCTACAGGGCGTCTTAATTTAGGAGCTTGACGATGACCTACTCTCACATGGGCAAGGCCCACACTACCATCGGCGCTAAG